>JAMDCW010000122.1:4140-8828 GCA_023489405.1 Chloroflexota bacterium | reverse complement strand
TCCCCGCGCCGGTGAAGGTGACCTCAAGACCTGCGTTGCCATGCTGCTGCTCGATCGTTTAGGGGCAGGCGGCAGCTACACAGAGATCTATGCGATGGACTTCGTCGATGGCTTCCTCCTGATGGGGCACGACGGTCCAGGCCACCTGGTGATCTGTGACCGCCGACCGGTGCTCCGCGGGCTCGGGCTCTACCACGGGAAGGCGGGGCGCGGCGTCTCTGTCGAGTTCAACGTACGCACCGGACCGGTGACGATTCTCGGCGTCACGCAGACTGCTGATGGGCGTCTCAAGCTCCTCCTGGCTGAAGGGGAGTCGCTCCCCGGCCCTATCCTCCAGATCGGCTACACCAACAGCCGCCTGCGCTTCTCTCTGGGCCCTGCCGCCTTCATCAACGCCTGGTGCGCGCACGGCCCGACACACCACGTGGCGTTGGGGGTTGGACACGTGGCGGCAGTGCTAGTCAAGCTGGGAGAGCTGCTCGGCATCGAGACCGTTCAGGTCTGCTAGATCTGCAAGTGCTAGGCGTCTGGTGGAAGCATCGTGGCTAGCGCCAAAGCGTGGGCTGAACCGAGCGGTGTAGAGGAAGTGAGAGGAGATTCCTGGATACCTACCGGCTATCACGACAAAAGTTGTTGTTTTGTCGTTGCAATTGTAACTATACCTAGATGTGAAGTTTGAATGGGATCCCGAAAAGAACGTAGCCAATATTGCCAAGAATCCTGGTGATTCTCCCGAAAATAGATCGCGAACGAGCTAACGGTGATTGGCTCGCCTTTTCATCTGTGTGGCCGTCCGACAGGACACGGGGCTTCCTAAGGAATCACCAATGGTTCGTCTATTGCGGTGCATACCACTCGATGCTATCATACTGAACGGAGCGTTCCGTTCAGGAGGTATTTGAGCCCAGTGACACCAATCCACGGACCGTCGAATCGTCGTCGAGCCGACGCCAGCCACAACGACCAGCGGATCCTTGCCGCGGCGCGAGAAGTCTTCACTGAACTTGGCCCCGATGCGCCGATGTTGGTCATTGCCGAGCGGGCCGGTGTCGGCATGGGCACGCTGTACCGGTGTTATCCGAGCAAAGACGACCTCATGCGCGCGCTGACCATCGCGACTATTGAGCAGACCCGCCAGGAAGCCGAGACGGCACTCGCCGCCCTTGATGCCTGGGCCGGGTTCACTCAGTTTATCCATCGCTGCGTCGAGGCTGGGGTGGACGGGTCCCCCCGCCTGACCGGCACCTTCGAGGTCACCGAGGAGGTTCTCGCCGCCAGTAAGCGAGCACGCGAGGCGATCCAGGCCGTTCTTGACCGCGCGCGGGCCGAGGGCGGGCTCCGCCCCGACGTAAATGCGGCCGACATCGCCCTGCTGCTCGGAGTGCTGCGGATGCAGCGGGCGGCGGACCAACATCGATCACCGGACTTACGCCAGCGCTTCGTCGCCATCGTCCTCGATGGTTTGCGGGCTGCCAACGCCCAGCCATTACCCGTGCCGCCCTGGACCTGGCCAGTCGTCGAAGCAGCCTGGAGATCTTTGGCCAAAGAATGCCGTGCCAACCAGAGCAACACTCTTCACACTGATCTTGTGCCGAGAGGAGACCATGAGCCATGACCAGCATGCCCCTTCGCCTTGCCGTCATCATCGGCAGCACCCGAGAGGGCCGCTTTGGCGACACCGTTGCCCGCTGGTTCATCCACCAAGCCGAGCAGTTCCCCCGTCTGGAGCTCGACGTTGTCGACCTCCGGGATACCCCACTTCCCACCGTCCAGCAGGCCGGCTCGGTGGGGAGTGGGGTCTACGCTTCAGTGCAGGTACGCGCATTCGCCAGTCGGATTGATGCCGCGGACGCATTTGTCGTGGTGACGCCGGAGTACAATCACGGCTACCCCGCCTCTTTGAAGCTCGCGATCGATTCGGTTTACCCTGAATGGAAGGCCAAGGCGGTCGGTTTCGTCTCCTACGGGGGCCAGTCGGGTGGTCTCCGCGCCGTAGAACAACTGCGCCAAGTATTCGCGGAGTTGCACACGGTGACCATCCGAGACACGGTGAGCTTCCCTATGGCGCGCCGCCAGTTCGACGATGAGGGTATGCTAAGAGACCCCGAGTGGGCGAATACGGCGTCCAAGAAGCTGCTTGACCAGCTCGTCTGGTGGGCCAATGCCCTCCGAGACGCCCGCGCCCGACAGCCCTACACCTTCTGACACCGAAAGCCGCGGCCGGATTCCAATTAGGAGAGACGTTGATGCCCAGAGCAATCGCCTTCTTCACCTATGGCAGCCCGGATGTCCTGGAGACGATCGAGATCGTTGAACCCCACGCGCACGCTAGACAAGTTCGCGTGCGCGTTCAGGCTGCTGGAGTGAATCCGGTCGATTGTCGGCTTCGGCGCGGCGAGTTTGCCGGGCGGGTTCCAGTGCGCTTTCCGCAGCGGCTCGGCAACGAGTTCGCGGGTGTCGTGGACCAGGTTGGCGAGAACGTGGCTGGCTTCGTAGTCGGTAGCGAGGTCCTCGGCTTCACCGTGGCTCAGGCCTATGCGGAGGTTGTCGTCGCCAGCACGGATCAGATCGTTGCCAAACCGGCGAACGTGCCCTGGGAGGTCGCTGGTGGACTCTCGGCGGTCGGTCAGATGGCGTTCAATGCCCTCGAACAGCTCGGGATCACGAGCGGGGAAACGCTCTTGATCCACGCAGCGGCGGGGGGAGTCGGTACGGTGGCGGTGCAGCTTGCCCGCCAGCGAGGTGCGACGGTCATCGGCACCGCGAGCGAAGGCAATCATGCCTACATCCGCTCCCTCGGCGCGATCCCGGTCACCTACGGGAACGGCTTGGTCGACCGCGTCCGTGCCCTCGCTCCTGATGGCGTGGACGCGGCGCTGGACGCCATCGGCGGTGAGGCGATTCCCGCCTCGGTCGCGCTCGTTCCTGACAAAGATCGCATCGGGACCACCGTGGACGCCGAGGCCGCCGCGAAATACGGCGTTCGCCGCCTGGTTGGCGCGCGGTCCACCGAAACCCTGGCCAAATTGGTCAACCTGTACGCACAAGGCAAGCTGAGCCTGCCCATCCACCGGATCTTTCCGCTCACTGAAGCTGTCCGTGCACATCGCGAGGTCGAAACCGGACACGTTCGCGGCAAGGTCATCCTGACTGTCGGGTAAGAAAGCGGGAATCCTAGCCGGCTAATCGCGATGGACAGACACGGCCGCCAAAGTACAGCGGCTGATCCCGCCGAACACGGTGGGCCAACCAGATGGTGACCTGGGGCGGATTGGTTCCAACATTGGGCCAGAAGGTTCTGATGACGATCCTCCAGGGGACGTTGGAGGGTCATTGCCCTCTGGTAGCGAGAGAGCCGACGGTCAGATTCGAACTGACGACTTGCTGTTTACGAAACAGCCGCTCTACCCCTGAGCTACGCCGGCTTAGCCCCATGACTGTACCATACGCACCGGCATTACCTTCCCTCGCCACGCGCTATACTCCGCCGTGTCGGGTCACGCAGCCACCTAAGCGAGGGGAGACTGAGGAGAAGTCGATGACCAACGCCGGCAAACTCGAAAATTATGTTGCAGTCATCACCGGAGCTTCCAGCGGTATCGGCCGAGCTACCGCCCTGCGTTTCGCTCAAGAGGGAGCCTCTCTCGCACTGCTCTCCCGGCGAGCACCTCATATTGAACAACTTGCTCAGGATATCAATAATCTCGGCAGCGAAGCGCTGGCAATTCCTACCGACGTTTCTCAAGCCGCCGAAGTGGGGGCGGCTATCCATCAGGTCAAGGCGCATTTTGGCCACATCGACATCCTCGTCAACAACGCCGGTATTAACACACCGCGCCGCAGCTTTGCCGAAGCCGGCCTCAGCGACTGGGAATCCGTCATCAATACGGACCTCAACGGCGTGTACTACTGTATTCACGCCGTTCTCCCCATCATGCGGGACCAACATCGTGGCACCATCGTGAACATCTCCTCCCGCGCCGCGAAATTCCCCTCAGCTCAGCCTGGTGCAGCCTATATCGCTGCCAAATCCGGCGTCGTCGGCCTCACATACGCACTCAATGAAGAAGAATGGAGGAACGGCATCAGGGCCTGCGTCATCGAACCTGGCGAGGTGGATACGGAAATCATGCTCGCACGCCCCGTAGTACCTTCTCAGGAGCAGCGCGCCTCCATGCTCACCAGTGAAGACCTCGCAGAGACCATTCTTTTCGTCTGTAGCCTTCCGGACCGCGCCTCTATCGAAGAACTCTACATCCGTCCACGTGTCCGGTGACCGTGCTTCAAGAGTGGTGCGGCTGTGAAATTCCCATAATTGCCTGCCACGTCTGGTTATAGTCATTTTCCAAGCTCTGGTGCAAACGCGCATTTTCGATCGCAACGGCGCCAAGGTTTGCGAGCGCTTGGAGAAACTCCACCTCCTCAGGATCAAAAACCCGCTGCCGGTCGGTATACACGCGCAGCACGCCTATCGCCTGGTCATGGAGCTTCACTGGTACACAGAGCACCGACACAATGCCCTCTTGCTCTGCCGACTTCGGATACTGAAAACGCGAATCGCTCCGTGCATCCTCCAGCCACACTGCGCCATGCGTCAACGTTGCCATATCCAATGGACTCATATGGAGGCTCACTGGCCCCTTGCCCAAATACTGCTCGCTAAGCCCATACGATACACGCTGAGACAG
>JAMDCW010000122.1:0-4130 GCA_023489405.1 Chloroflexota bacterium | reverse complement strand
ATATATGTCGTTAGACGTAGATCTAATTGGTCAACAGTTGAACCCCCCCTTAGCGCTGGATCGGTATTTGCATCGCTTCCGCCACGTGCCGTACCAGCAAACCAAGCACTTCATCGAGCTTGAGGCTGGAGACGACCTCCATCGTCACCCGATACAACGTCCGCCAGTAGCTCGATGCGGATGATGCTGACTCTGTTTCAGTCATTGTCCAACTTTCACGATGGTATCTTCCAGCATTTTGGCAAAGATGACAATCCTTCAGTATTCTTATACTATAACCGCGGTTGCTACGATCTCATCGGAGAGGCGAGCGCCACGCGAGGAGCACGCTTGAGGTGCGGTAGGAGCACATACGTAGTATGAGTATCTTCCGCGGTTTTCGCAAGACCACGGTGGAAGCCACTGCCGGAGAAGTCATCGGCGGTACGCTCCTCGTGCCGGTTGCTGGCAATGCCGTCGATGAGCAGGCTGTCCGGCTCGCATGTACTCTCTCCCGCCGGCAACAGAGCAAAGTCGTCTTGCTCAACATCATCGAAGTGCCCCGTAGCCTCCCCCTCACTGCTGAGCTCGATGCTGACAAGGGTCGAGAAGTCCTAGACCGCGCTGTGCAAATAGCAGAGCAGTTTGGGGTTGCGGCAACTACTGAAGTCATTCAAGCACGCGATGCTGGCGCTACCATCGTCGAAGAAGCCCGGAATATGGGCGCGGCGCTCATTCTCCTCGGTCTTCCCCGCCGCCAGCGGATGGGACAATCCAGTCTTGGTAAGACTGTCCCCTACATCCTCCTCCACGCTGAATGCCGCGTTGTGGTTCTACGGCCGGCGTAACTTCTTGAGAAGAGGCGCTGCGTTCTCTGAGACTTGATCCGTAGCCGTTCTTCCGGCGCCGTGTTATGCTGCGACGCGGCCAACAGTCGAGGTGATTTGGCAGAAGGAGCACGACGCTGGGTGCGCACCCCCCTACGCCGCCACCGGACTCTGGCGAGCACCAGTCACAGCGCCGATTGGGACCGTATCGCTCCTGGGGTGTAGTCTTCGCCGACATTGGTACATCGATCTACTATGTTCCCGGCATTCTCTATGCCCAGGTGGGTACGCACGCTGCCCTCTTCGTCGCCATGACACTTGTCGTCTTCATCCTCCTCACGATGAAGTACGGCGAGGTTACCGTGCGCTACCCTGAAGGAGGCGGCGTCGTCACGGTTGGCACACGGGCGATCCATCCCTTTGCCGGCGTCGTTGGTGGCGTATTCATTTTGGTGGATTATTTCCTTACCGCGGCAATTAGTGCCCTCTCTGGAGTCATCTATCTGAGTGTCGTGGCGCCATCGATCGGTCCATCGGTGGTAGTGGTGTCTATTCTCGCACTGGTCGCGTTAGGTGTGCTCAACTGGGTCGGTATCAGTGAAAGCGCCACCGCCAGTGCCTTCATTGCCACAATTGCTTTCATCAGTCAAACGGCAGTGTTACTGGCCGTACTCGTGCACATCGGTGTGGCAAAGTTGCTGGCGACCTTCCCACTGATTCTGGCTGGACAACCGATTGGACCGCTGGGCCTCTTGACCGGCTTTGCGGGCGCCTTTCTTGCTTTCTCTGGTCTGGAGAGCATATCGCAGTTGGCTCCTGCTATTGCCACGCCGCGCCACCGGACCACCCATCGCGCACTGCTGCTCGTCGTCAGTACCATGGCTCTCACAAGCCCACTGCTGACACTCTGGTCGACGACGCTCTTGCGAGCGCAAAAGGTCGATCCGAACCAGTTCATTTCGCTGCTGGGCGGCTTTGCTGCGGGACCATGGCTGCAGATCGAAGTAGCCGTGAGCGCTGCGCTGTTGTTGGTTTTCGCCAGTAACACGGCAATTATCGGCAGCTATCACGTTTTTCTAGCGCTGGCGCGCATGCGCTTCTTCCCTACGATGCTCGAACAGCGCAACCGGTTACGAGGTACACCGCATTGGGCCATTTTCGCCGCAACCGGTATTCCGATCCTCATCTTGCTGAAGGCGCAAGGAGACGTGAACTTCCTAGGCGACCTCTATGCTTTCGGCCTGCTCGGCGCGTTCAGCGTAACCTGTATCTCGCTTGACATCGTGCGCTGGCGAGAACGGCGCTGGGGCAACCACAAATCGGCGAGTGACGCGGAGGCCATTGCGGAAGAAGAGGATCAACCACGGCCAGTGTCGCCGTTCGTGTTCGGTCTCGGCGTGCTGACCACAGTGCTGGTCATTGCCGCTTGGTGTACCAACCTTGTCGCCAAACCGCTGGCTACCGAGTTTGGTGGAACTGTCAGCGTCATCGGGCTGGTCATCGCCGTTATTACCCACACGGTGCAGCGACGCCAGGGGAAGGCGCTGGTCTTCCCGATCGCATTAGGCGCCCGCCGGCTGATCATACCAATTGGTGGGGCAGCGGTAGCGCAGCAACGTGGCTCCGTACTGGTCCTCTTGCCGCCACCGGATGGGCCGCTGGCCGCCGTGCTGCGCAGTCTGGAGCAATCGGCTAATGGGCGGTCGGTCGTCTTCCTCTATCATGGTAGTCCGACTACCCGATCAACCGGCCGGCTCTTCGAAGTAGTCGATCCCTACCTGGAAGATAGAGCAGCGCAGGTTGCCTTTTCGCGAGCTGAAGTGGTTGCCCGCCGGCTAAGGCTACCACGGCAGTTCGTCTATGTGCCGCACCAGATTGGAGCAACCGGCGTGCGTCAGGTCTGGCGAAGCGTTCAGCCGGGTGAAGTGATCCTCGCCACGGAGCAGGCCGCTGATCTCAGCGGCCTCGCCATCGACTACGTTCGCCACGATAGCACGGAAGCCAGTGATATCCGGCATTATCTTAAGCGCTGGGCCAGTGCTTGAGATAATGATGTCGCTGTCAGGAATGTGCTCTCCACCATCTACGCTACCGCCGAGGCGACCACCAACGGCGTAGCACTGGCATCGACCCCAGCGCACACCGTGTCCTAGTCCAAACTCTCAGCGACTGAGAAAACGCGAGCTATGACGCTTATACTGCTCGGGTAGCAGGTATTCCAGCGCATCATCGGCTGTGACCATCCCAATGAGACGGCCTTGTTCATCGACAACGGGAACAGCGAGCAGGTTGTATTCGGTCAAGATCCTCACCGCTTCAATCGCCGGTTCAGTCGAATGGACTATCCGGACATCACGATGCATGAATTCCTCGATAGGCTGCTGCCCTTGAGCAACCAACAATTGAGGCAGCGTGACGACGCCACGGAGCTTTGCTGGATCCTCCGCATCCGTCACAAAAATATACGCTCGCAGATCATCCCATAGATCAGACGCTCTCAACCTCTCCACAGCTTGCGCCACCGACAACCCGGCAGGAACCACCGGCACATCCGTCGTCATCAAGCCGCCTACCGAATGCTCTGGGTAGGTTAGGAGCAGGGAAACATCCGATGATTCTTCCGCTTCCATATGCTCGATCAAGTCTGCGGCATGCTCCGGTGGCAGATCGTCGAGCAGATCAGCAGCAGCATCAGGAGCCATCTCCTCCAAGAGATCTGCCGCACGTTCCGGCGGCAATCTTTCGAGAATCCCGGCCTGGTGATCCTCTTCTATTTCCTCAAGCGTGTCGGCAGCAAGGGCGTTATCCAGCGATCGAAGGATCTCTTCTCCCTGTTTCACGGCGAGAGAATCGATAATGCGCGCGATATCCGACGGATGCAGCTTCGCCAGCTTGTCGTGCGTGATGTGCAACCGGACATCCGGCACCTCACTAGCAAGCGGCTCTACAACGGCCCAGTCTAACAAGTTCCCTTCAATGCCGCTAGCAATTCTGCGAGGAACTAACCGGCGCAATAAGCCTCCAGCGCTCGCGTCAATAGCAACGAGAGATAGCCGTTTGCCGCGCTCCGCAAGCTCAGCATCATTGGCCCGCACTACGCGAGCGCCATGAACATCGATCAATTGACGATCGATGATGTCATGCTCAAGAAGAACCTCTCCATCGTGCCGCTCGAAATCCTCTAGAGGGAGCTGGTCAACGGTGAGAATAACTTTCTCCAGATCAAGCGATTGAATACACCGGATCGGTATAAATACATCGTGTCGCTGATCGCGCAGCAGGATCCCACGCACCGGTGGATAACCAGCCTCCTCTAGTCCGACT
>JAMDCW010000017.1 GCA_023489405.1 Chloroflexota bacterium | reverse complement strand
GAGCTAAGCGGCTGCCAGGGAGCGGAGCTCCCGCTGCTCCTCGCCTTCTGCGATGAAGCAGCGCTGGCGCTCGAGAATGCTCAGCTCTATCGCCAGGGCTTGCAAGCAAAAAGCCTCTTACTCGCGGAGATGCATCACCGCGTCAAGAATAACCTCCAAACGATCGCAGCTTTGCTCTCCATGCAGAAGCGGCGAGCGCGGAGCGATTGGGAGCGTAACGCCTTAGCGGAGAGCGTTGCTCGGATCCAGAGTATCGCTTCCATCCATGACTTGCTCTCTCACGAAGATATCGGCCTTGCCACGGTGCGCGATGTTGCTCAGGAGGTCGTCAGCAGTGTGACTTCGGCATTGACGAACACAGGTGTTCACGTCCAGTTCACCTTTGAAGATGAGGGGGTGCAAATTCCCTCACGGGAAGCAACAGTGCTTGCCCTCGTACTCAATGAAGTGGTAACGAATGCCATACAGCACGGATTTGCCAGTCGGGAGACAGGTACACTGCGCGTGGCGGTTCGCCAGCAGGATACTGACGTGGAGATAGAAGTGATCGACGACGGCGCTGGATTGCCTTCCGGCTTTTCGCTCGATCACTCTGGAGGCCTGGGCACACAGATTATCCACACCCTCGTCACCAAAGATTTGCGCGGCAGTTTCACACTCTACCCCGCGGGAGCGCACGGTACCCGGGCATTGATCCGGTTCCCAGCAGCTACGCTTCCCAATGCCAGTACGTTCATGCCATCCTAGATGCGATGAGTTCTCTTGGGTGAAAAGTCGATGTTCGTAGATCACGTGATAATTATCGTTCAAGCAGGCAGCGGCGGCAACGGTAGCGTCCACTTCCGGCGAGAGCGTTTCATCCGGTTCGGTGGCCCTGACGGTGGCGATGGAGGACGTGGTGGCTCTATCTACCTTCAGGGAGATGAGAACATGAATACGTTAGAACACTTTCTTTACCAACGTCAGTTCCGCGCAGCCAGCGGCGGTAATGGCGGTGCAAATCGCCGTCACGGCGCTAAAGGTCGAGATCGCGTCATTCGAGTACCCATCGGTACGGTCATTCAGGATGTAGCGAATGACACAGTCCTCGCCGATATGACCGAACATGGCCAGCGCGTGCTCGTGGCCCGGGGGGGACGCGGCGGATTAGGCAACGTGCACTTTGCAACGCCTACTCACCAGGTACCGCGCGTCGCCGATTTTGGTGAACCAGGTGAAGTCGCAAAACTCCAGCTCGAATTGAAGCTCATCGCCGAAGTGGGGCTCATTGGCTTGCCGAACGCCGGGAAATCCACATTGCTCGCCGCCGTCACCCGTGCTCACCCGAAGATCGCCGCCTATCCGTTTACGACCCTCGAACCATATCTCGGCATCGCCATGGTTGGGGATCGCACGTTTGCGATCGCGGATATCCCAGGACTGATCGAAGGCGCCCATGAAGGCGTGGGGCTAGGACACGACTTTCTCCGCCACATTCAACGCACACGGCTCCTGCTCCACCTGGTCGATGGTTCAGGACAAGAAGGGCGCGATCCTCTCGAAGACATTCGCGTGATCGAGTACGAGCTCGAAGCTTTCGATCCGGAGCTCATCCACCGTCCACGACTTCTCGTGATCAATAAGAGCGACCTCCCTGAAACCACTGACACTGTTGAACGTGTCCGAGCAGCCTTCGGAACCAAATATGAGGTCTTCCTCATCTCAGCGGCAACACATCATGGTTTGGAACCACTGCTGAATCGCGTGGCGGAGCTACTCGATCGACTTCCGCCCACACCGCACACCATCGTGCCGTCGCCGAAGACCGTACCGTCCTACATGCTCACCCCCATTACTCAAAACCTCCTCCGCTGCGAAGGACCGTTGATCGACCGTCTTGTCGCACAGACAGACTTTCGTGAGCGCGACGCGATCGAACGTTTGCGCCAGCGCCTCATTCGCGAGCGTATTCCTCAAGCCGCCGCGCGGAGCGGCATGTCTCACGGTGAAATCCAGGTTGGTCCGGCCGTCTGGCGCCTGGAAGAAAGCCGGATCTTTTGGTCACGCTGGGAGGATGAAGATGCAACCACAGCAACACCCGGTTGATCGCCGGCAAAAGATCGACCGCGAGCTCATCCGTGTCCGGCAGCATCAGCGCCGGCAGGAGCACCTGCGCTTGTTACAGACGCAAGCGCGCTTGCAACAACGAGCAGAACATGCCCCGATGCCACCAGAACCCACCAGCAAGCGCCCAACCTCCCTACGTCTTCCATCGCTGCCATTTCCCCTTTTGACATTGCTTCTGGCAATTTTCGGAATCGCCGGACTGATCGGTACAGTGCTTACAGTGCTCTTGCTGAATCCAGCATCACCCTATAACCAAACCCTCTTCGTAGTAGCCCTGGGACTTCTCGTGTGGGGAGGAAGTGGTCTCGCCATCAGCGCTGTTCACAGGGCCGTTCCTGCTCGACTGCACGCCCACTACGCCTACGTTGCTTTCCGTCAAGGATTGGAAATCGCCGGATTCGTCTGCCTCAACCTGGCAGCGCGCCTGTTGGACCTATGGACGCCTGTCGTGGCTGCCGTCGTCCTGCTGATCTTCACCCTCTTTGAGGTGATCGTTCAGATCAGCGAACACCGTACCTAATGCGAAGAGGCGCCTCGTGATCGCCTCAATGTTGGCGCAGTGCTAGCCTGTAAAACCGCACGATGAGCCACCTGAAGCACGACGTTATTGAGGCAAGCTACTGGGCAGCACGGGGCGCCGCCACATCGAGCTCGAGGTCCTCCATATCCGCCCAGTTTGGCCCCACTTTGATTTCCACCTTGATTGGCACTCGCAGAGTGTAGGCTTCTTCCATCCCTTTCTTGATCATGGGAGCTGCAACGTCCAGCTCGTTCCTTGGAACCTCGAAGACGAGCTCGTCATGCACCTGCAAGAGCATGCGCGTCGTAAAGCGGGCTTGCTGCAGCTCATGGTGCAGCCGCACCATGGCAATTTTGATGATATCGGCAGCACTCCCTTGAACCGGGGCATTGACGGCAGCGCGCTCTGCTTGTGCCTGAATAGCGCGGCGCGGATCTTGAAGATCCTCCATGAAGCGCCTTCTTCCCGTAATCGTGGTAACATAGCCGAGCTTCGCAGCTTGACGTTTCGTCCCTTCGATAAAACGCTGCACTTCCGGGAAGGTCTGAAAGTACTGTTCGATGAACCGTTTCGCCTCATTCCGGGTGGATTCGATCTGTTTAGCTAAGGCGTCGGGGCCCATGCCGTACAAAATACCGAAATTGATAACCTTGGCAATACGTCGCTGATCCGGCTGAACGTCAGAGATCGGTACGCGGAAAACCCGAGCGGCCGTCGCGGCGTGAATGTCTTCTCCCGCTAAAAAAGCCGCCGTCAAGGTCGGATCACCAGAGAGATGTGCGAGAACACGCAACTCGATCTGAGAGTAGTCCGCTGAGAGCAATAGCCAGCCCGGTTCGCCAGGAATGAACGCTCGCCGGATCTCCCGTCCCGCCGCGGTGCGCACAGGAATATTCTGCAAGTTCGGCTCGATGGAGCTTAGGCGGCCGGTTGCCACTACATGCTGGCGCAATGACGTGTGTACACGCCCGGTATCAGGGTTCACCAGCTCCGGTAGGCGATCGACGTAGGTAGATTTGAGCTTCGCCAGCTCACGAAACCCCAACACGAAGCCCACGATCGGATGAATCGGACGGAGCTCTTCCAAAATCTCTGAGCCTGTAGGATATCCCGTCTTCAATCGCCGGTTGGAGCCAACCGGTAGCTTGAGCTCCTCGAACAATACGCGACCGAGCTGCGCCGGAGAGTTTACATTGAAGGGGTGACCTGCCGCGGCAAAAATCTTCTCTTCCAATTCGAGGAGCTGTTGCCCTATACGCTGGGACATGCTGCGCAAAGCATCGCCGTCGATAGCAACGCCCGCCAGCTCCATCGCCGCAAGCACGTCAATCAGCGGCACTTCGATCTCACGATTCAAGCGCTCTAGCTCTGTCGTCGCAAGTCGAGGCTCCAACCGCTCCTTCAAGCGAAGCGTGAGATCTACATCGGCACAGGCATAGGGGGCGGCATACTGCACCGACACGTCGGCCATCGTGCGCTGACGCGCCCCTACGCCGATCAGATCGGTAATCTGCGTCATGTGAATGTGAAGCTCTTGCTCAGCAAGCTCCTTCAGTCCGACCGAACGCATGCTCAAGAGGTACGCTGCAATCATCGTGTCAAACACCAGGCCGTGCACCGGCAGTCCATGCCGGGTGAGCACCTCGATATCGAACTTCGCATGATGGGCTACCTTAGGAAGATGCCTATCTGCAAGCAGGCTACCCAGATACCGCTGCACTTGCACCAGGGAAAGATTTGGGGTAGCTTCTTCCTCCAGCGGCGCATGATGACCGAGCGGAATATATGCTCCGGTCTTGGGACGACCACTGAACGCGATGCCGACGAGACCACAACGAATGGCATCCGTGCTGGTCGTTTCCACGTCGAAGCACACCTGGGCACTCGCCCGCAATTCACCGGCAAGAGCGGCGAGTTCCTCCTCCGTTACCACTAACCGCCACTGCGTATCTGGTCCATCGATTTGAGGAGTCGGGTCAACCCCCAGCTCCTCCTGGGCAAACAGCGACTCTTGGTGTGTATGGACCTGGGCGCCTGTCGATACTGGTTCTGCCGGCAGCTTGTTCATGAGCGACCTGAATTCCAGGCGCTGGAATAGCGATAGCGCTTCACTGCGCACATAGTACTGGCGCCGTGCACGATCGGCGTCAAAGACAACCGGTGCATCGCGCCGGATTGTGGCGAGGTCTCGACTCTGGAAGACCTGCTCACGCAACTCGACGAGCGCAGCGGCAACCTTCGGTTTTAGATCTTCCAGATGCGCATAGATACCCTCCAGACCCCCATATTGGGCGAGCAGACCCGAGGCTGTCTTTTCGCCGATACCAGGGACTTTGGGAATGTTATCAGAGGTATCGCCGACAAGGGCCTTGTAGTCCGGGATGAGCTCCGCAGCAAACCCATAGCGCTCTTGAACGAGCTCCGGTGTATAGACGGTGACCTCTTGCACACCACGGCGATTGACCATCACCGCGACACGTTCATCGACAAGCTGTAAAGCGTCCAGATCGCCGGTGACGATGGTCACCCGGAAAGCTTGATCAGCAGCCTGGAGACTGATGGTCCCTAGCAGATCGTCCGCTTCATACCCCTCCAACTCGAAAATCGGAATCCCCAACGCCTGGACCACGTCCCGTACAAGGGAGAACTGCGAAACGAGTTCTGGGGGCGTCTGAGGGCGTTGCGCTTTGTAGGCATCGAACTGGAGCTTGCGAAATGTAGGTGCAGCAGTGTCGAAGGCGACGGCGATACACTCTGGTTGCAAATCCTGCAGCGCCTTCAACACCATAGACGTAAAACCGAAAACCGCATTGACCGGCTCATGGGCAGAGGTGGTCAAGAGGGGAATGGCGTGGAACGCTCGATGAATCAGCGCATGGCCATCGACAAAGACGCAGTGTGGCACGCTCACTCACGATCTCTTTCTGTCATAGGAGAACCTGGCGATTGCGAAGAGGCTCTCTCCCGCTCTTGCCTCTCTCGCCGAATCGAGGCAGCCTCCGCCCACGGCAGCCGGCGCGCTCGATCTTCTTCGTCACGAATCCAGTCCCGGGTGCGGACGGCGCGCTGTGCTAGTTCCCGGTCGATATTCCCGCTCGAGAGCGATGGATGCACTACCGTAAAGAGCGCCTCCCAAAACCAATGCAACAGCCCGGCAACGAGGATGGCAAAAACGACTGGGATCAGGAGGCGATCACCTAGAGAGACCTGAGCGACACCACCGCCGCTGTCACCTAAGCGAAAAAAAGTCAGCTCCGTCAAAACGACGAAGAAAAGAAGGCCTACCGGCAACAGAAAGGCTGCCGTAGACCAGCGGCTCGGAACACGCTCTGGGTAGCGTTGCAATCCGCCAGCTTCCAGGTATCCCCGGCGACGCAGCCAAGCGCTCAGCCCGCCAGCAACGGCGAGCGTGAGGGAGAGGACCAGCAGGCCGATGACGAGTACTTTCACGGAAGATTCTGGCGGCGCACCACCGCCCGGTTGAGCACCCGACACCAGCATGTCTTCGGCTGCGCGTGCAGCCACGACCTTGCCAAAAACTACTATGGCGAGCGCAGAAGGCACGAGCAAAACAGGGAGAATAGTCAAAGCAGCGACGACGCCGGAGGCAACCGTTTCTGCAGGAGAACCCACTACGAACATCAGATCGCGGCGATAGCGCCGGATGCGACGCGCTTCCTCTTCTTCATCGCTGCTCGTATAAAGTCCTGAGGGTGACACAGCGCTACCGCCTTCCTTGCGCATGCGCTTTCACTGAGAAACGCCGATCAGTGCTTCGTGGTCAAGTGGCCAATTAGGGCGCAAGTCATTATACTGCAGAAAATGTGACATATCAGCATGGCTGAGAACACGCTTGCTGGAAGAGCCCCCCTTGCTGACCGAGTGATTGGGAAAATCCGCGCATGGGAACACCGACAGTCTTACCTTTCGGCGGCTGGCCTTCACCAATCACTCCGCAAATTGTCGCTGCCGCTGGTGTTTCATTGAGCCACGTCGAGGTAGACGGCAGTCAGATCTACTGGCTGGAAGGACGCCCCCAAGAAAATGGCCGATCGTGTATCGTGCGTTGGGATCCGGAAGAAGGAATGACCGACGCCATTCCCGCCTGGCTCAATGCACGGTCCCGTGTGCATGAATATGGCGGGGGCGAGTATATCGCCGCAGAAGGCGACCTATTCGTCAGCCATTTTCTTGATGGCTCGCTCTTTCGCATCGGGAACCGTCTGCGTACCACGTCTCCACTCACCACTGCCGGCACCGTACGGTTTGCCGATTTTACCCTGGATCAAGCACGCCACCGCCTCATCAGCGTCTGTGAAGACCACCGGAGCAGCCCAGATCCGGAGAACCTTCTCATCACGATCTCCTTGAATGAGCCCCACCAGATCGAACCGCTTGTTCAGGGAGCCGGCTTCTACAGCAGTCCCCGCCTGAGTCCGGATAGCACCAAGCTCTGCTGGGTGAGCTGGAATCACCCCGATATGCCATGGGATAGCACTCAGCTCTTCGTCGCAACAGTCTTGGAACACGGCGGCTTGAGTGACCCCATCCGTATTGCGGGCGATGTCAGAGAAAGTGCGCTCTTCCCACAGTGGCTGCCCAATGGCCACCTCCTCTTCGCTTCTGACCGCTCCGGGTGGTGGAATCTCTACTGCTGGAACGGTCATGACGTCCGCCCTATCACTGATGAACAGGCGGAATTCGCCGTTCCGCCTTGGATTTTGGGATGCCGGCCATTCATTCCTCTCAGCAATGAGCAGGCAGTGGCAATCATGACCACGGGCGATGGGCAAGCCCTCGTCATCGTTGATCTAGCCAGTGGAGCCATTCGGAAGGTTTCTACCCCGTTCACCGCCTTTGCTCCTTGGCTGGCAGCATACAGAGGGCGGATCGTCTGCATCGTCTCCCACGCCCAGGCAGCGCCGGCCGTGGTGCTCATCGATCCGCTCACCGGCGTTCACGAAGTGCTCCATCGCTCCAGTACGCTGGAACTTTCCCCCTCGGTGCTCGCACGGCCGGAGCACATGACCTACGAGGCGCCGGGAGGGGAAACCGTCCACGCCTTCTACTATCCGCCAACCAACGGAGCATATCGCGGGCCCGACGGCGCGGCGCCGCCACTCCGGGTGGTGTGTCACGGTGGCCCAACGAGCGCAACCACGACGGCCCTCAACTTGGGCAACCAACTCTGGACCAGCCGCGGTTACGCCGTTCTCGATGTCAACTATCGGGGGAGCAGCGGTTACGGTCGTAGCTATCGCGAAGCGCTCTACGGCACATGGGGCAAGGCCGACGTCGATGATTGCTGTGCCGGCGCAGACGCTCTCGCCCAGACAGGCCGGGTCGATGCCAGTAGGCTCATCATCGCTGGGGGGAGCGCAGGAGGATTCACCGCGCTCGCTGCACTGACTTTTCGCGAGACTTTCACGGCTGGCGCGAGCTACTATGGCATCGCCGATCTCGAACTCCTCTTGAAGGATATGCACAAGTTCGAATCGCGCTATTTGGAACGTCTCATCGGGCCCTATCCTGCCGCACAGGCGCTTTTTCAGGAGCGTTCACCCATCTACCACGCTGATCAGCTCACACGGCCGGTTATTCTCTTCCAAGGTCTGGATGATAAAGTGGTGCCGCCCAATCAAGCCGAGCAGCTTGTGGAGCACCTACGAGCGAGGCGGATACCCCACGTCTATGTCACTTTCCCCGGAGAAGGCCATGGATTCCAGAAAGCAGAGAATGTGAGGCGTGCTCTTGCCTGTGAGCTCTCCTTCTTCTCCCAAATTCTGCAAATTCCGCTCAGTGAGTCGATCGAGCATATTCCGGTGACATTTCTTCCACCCCGATGAGCACACACTGTAAGATTCTCCTACGAATCGAGCACGCATTGCTTACAGAGGAGAACCCGTGACGCCAAGCCCTAGCTCCACCATCGAAATGCTCGCACCCCCACCCCCTCACCCGGATGATGCCGCCGTTCTCGTAGAGCTCAGCACACTCGCCGAACACACGTTCACGTTGTGGGATCAGGATTGGGTGGGTTTCTCTTGGCGGGCATATACCCATGACCACGTTCGCCGGGTACGCAACCTCGCGATGACGCTCTGCGCCCTTGAAGGCGGCTCGCCGCGACCACTCGATGTCGCTGCTACCCTCCACGACATCACAAAGCCGTACGATGGTGAGATCGTGATGAAAGACGGCAAACGTGTACTCGACGAGAACGGTTTCTGGCGCAATGCGTATCTGCCACCGGCCCGGCACAATCGCGTCACCCAGATCTATGAGCGGATGAACCTGCGAGGACAGCTCCACAACGTCTCTGGAGCTAGAGTCGCTGAAGCGCTTTTAGACGCCTATGGCTATGATGCAGCCTTTCAGGCCCACGTCGCGGAGATCATCATCTCTCATCTCCGTGTCACTGAAGAAACGAGTCTCGAAGGCCGCTGCCTCTACGACGCCGATACCATCGACGCCAATATTGGCTTACCGGCGTTGTACCGTAACATCCATATCACAATGCATCATCTCGAACGCCAGTACGACACCGCAACATCCTCGCTCGATGAGTACCTGCGCCAGCACTTCTCCACATTCTTCGTGCCCTATGTCAGTGAGCGGCTCCCCAACTGGATCGCAGGCAAGCAGCGTGACTTCATCGAGCGGCTCACCACGTCGAACGGACAGGAAATTGCCCAGCAGCGGATCGATCGGCTATCCACCATCGTCCAGCGCGTCCAAGAAGAGCTCGTCACGCTGGGAACAGCCACCAGCACTGGCATCTCAGGCATCCTCCAC
>JAMDCW010000108.1 GCA_023489405.1 Chloroflexota bacterium | reverse complement strand
GGCTATACGCACTTGCAAAGGGCTCAGCCTATCATCCTCGCACACCATCTGCTCGCATATGGAGAAATGTTCCGGCGCGATTACGGCCGTCTGGGTGACGCGTATCATCGCTTGGATGAATCACCTTTAGGATCGGGGGCGCTTGCCGGTACAACTTTTCCACTCGATCGAGCATATGTAGCCCACGAACTAGGATTCTCGCGGATTACGCGGAATAGCCTCGATGCCGTCTCCGATCGGGATTTTGCCCTCGAGTTTCTCGCAGCGCTCGCAGTATTGAGTGTTCATCTCTCACGGCTTGCTGAGGAGCTCGTTCTGTGGTCGAGCCAGGAGTTCCGTTTCGTTATCTTCGATGATGCCTACGCTACTGGCAGCTCGATGATGCCTCAAAAGAAGAATCCTGATACGGCAGAGCTCGTTCGAGGGAAGACAGGGAGAATCATTGGGCACCTGGTCAGTCTTCTCGTGGTGCTGAAAGGGCTGCCACTCGCTTACAACAAGGATCTACAGGAAGACAAAGAAGCCTTATTCGATGCCTATGACACAGCAATTGCTTGTCTGCGTATCCTTGAAGGGATCATGCGAACGCTTATCTTTCAACCTGAGCGTATGCGTGAGGCAACGCGTGCCGGCGACCTCACCGCGACTGATCTCGCTGACTACCTTGCAGCCAGGGATATCCCTTTCCGCGAGGCTCATGGCATGGTGAGCCGAGCTGTTCGCTATGCAGAAGAGCACAACTGCCTTCTTGAAGACATCCCTCTAGCACAACTCCAAGAGCTCCTGGGTTTTTCTGACGAACATCTCTTAGATATGCTCAATATCGACCAAGCAGTAGCTCGCCGTAATGTCCCTGGAGGAACGAGTCCTCTGCAAGTAGAGTATGCGCTTCTCGAAGCGCGTGCGTGGCTGACCCAAGAACAGAGCGCAGGGGGGATAACGAGCTCAGCTTTTCCAGAAGACCGGTAGATTCGCTTGCGACGGCCATTCCAGCTATCAATGGCTGGCTACATAGACTTGACCAGCCACCAAGGCATTGCCGACAACGGCTCCGTGAGAGTTCAGGAGAGGCAAGCGCTGGAGTGTTTTTTGGTCATAGAGACCGATGACGAGGTTGTATCGACCAGGAGGGACGGATCTTCCCACCGGCACGTGATAGACATCGAGCATGAGGTCGCCAGCCTGCCAGGTCTGGGTCGGTACGATGTTGTGCAAGGGTGGCCGGTCCTTTTGGGCAAAGAGCCGCCCATCGCGTTCGAGGTGCACGAAAGCTGTCAATGCCTGGCGAGGAGTCGAGATCACCTTCCAGCAGATGGTGACTGTGAGAGTGTCACCGACGACTACCGTCGAGGTCTTCGGCACAACGGCAAGCGCTTCAATGTGTCCAGCGAATGAGCGAGAGGGCAGTCTAGGAGCGTGCTGGAGAAAGCCATACGGCGTCTCATAGATCGCGAAGCCGACGCCGTGATAGTCCACGCGGCCAACATCCAGGGTATACGTCTGTAACCACCATTGCGCAAGGTGCCGGGGATCCCACGGATTCGTACCACCAAGGGTCCAGAACCAGAGCTGTGTACTATGCGCACTCAGTTTTTGCATAGCCGTATCGAGCTGCGTCTTGCTCATATGCCCTCTGGGCGGCACAAGGGTTATGGGAAGAGCGCCTTTGAGCTGCCGGGAATACACCCAGAACAGAGTGGGATCTGGATAGTTCGTCAGGATGTGGATGTCTGCTGGTGCATGGAGGAGTAGCTGGTGTGCGGCATACCGAAACGGAGCGTTCTTGGTCTGTGTGGCATAGACACGCAGAGAGACCACGCTCAAGGTGCCTGCTCCGGCTAGAGCAGCAACGACAGCCAGTCGAGCCCAGCGTGCTGGCGAGGCCGCAGTAGAGGCCCAACTCACCAGAACCGGGCACACGATGATGGCGCTGTAAGGTGCCATAAATCCTGGACGCACCAATTCTTCCAGGGCCAAACCAGCGTAAGGACCGAAGAGTGCGCCGGATAGGACGAGCACAAACGGGGGATTGCGGCGTGCCATTGCCCCAAGGCCTACAAGGGATATGGTCAAGCCGGAGATTGCTGCAACAATGCTCCACGAATGGGGGAGGGTCAATCCGCCGATAGACGTACGCCACAAGCTGAACATAAGCTGCCATGGAGTAAGTGCTGGGAAAGGAAAATGGTTACGGAGTGGCACCGCGCTATGGATCACGAGGGGGATCCAGAAGATGAGGGCAGATACGAGAGCACCCACTCCGGTGATTAAAACTGCTCGCCGGAGAGCGGGGAAAAAGGTGGCGACAGCGAAGAGGCCAGCGACAACACCACCGACGTCGAGTAAACCATAGAAGTGGGTCAGGACAGCGCCTACACTGGAAAAGATGAGGATGCGCGACCCCAACCGACTCGTGGGATCGGCCAACACTAGAGCTGCGCCAGCTAAGAGAAGGGCCGAAAACCCTTCGACCTGAGCGTACATACGCGCATCCTGAGCCTGCCAGATGAGCAAAGGGTTTATGGCCGCCAGTAAGGCGCCTGTGAAGGCAGGTACATCGCCGGCTACGCGTCGAAGGCAGATCCATAGGGCAGGGATGCACACAACTGAAGCAACGACGGAGAGATAGCGCAGTGAGTAGTTCCACGGCCCGGCTGCCTGTATCCAGAAATGCAGCGGGAAGTAGTACCCTGGAGGATGCGGTTCCGTTGTGGCAAGCGAGTGCCATATGGCACTGAGAGGACGATCCGAAAATACCGCGGCAAAACTCTCGTCGCCACGTAGTTCTTTGGCATTCAGCGCGTAGGTGCGTCCAGCGAAGCCGATGAGGATGAGAACCATAGCGCTGGCAAGGGAATAACGTGGTGCGAGTTTCGCGCTTCGCTGTGGAGGCTTAGACACCATACACTCGTTTCCACAGTAAGAGGATCCAGACGGTGGTAGCGATCAGTGTGGCGATGCCGGCAGTCACAAGAGCAACGTGAAGCAGTGGCGGCCAGTAGCGTAGGGTGACGATGTGAGTTCCAGCGCTGAGCGGTAATCCCATAAAGGCGTAGTCTGCAGTAAATAGCTGGGCTTTGTGGCCATCTACAGTAGCTGTCCACCCAGGAGCGCGCGGAATAGAAAAAACCACGAGGGCGTTATCCGTAAGGGAGATCCGGACGACGAGATGCTCTGGATCGCTTACCAGCCAGTGAAACGCTTGGTTGCGCGGCAAAGCCGGTCCGTTGATGGAGAGAGCCGGCTGATGATTAACAACGGCTGTTGCACCTGGTTGTTCGAGGTGTTCGGTGGCAATGAGCTGCTGGGTTGCCGATGTCGCAACGATGAGATCACGCACTGCATAAACACGCGGCAAGGGGTATTCCATTCGAAAGACGTGATATTGCCTACCTTGAGTGACTTGCTGAAACCCGGTACCGGGATTCTGCTTAGTTATGACATAGCCGACGTTAAACAGTTGCCAGACTCGATAACGATTTTGGAACCGGGCAAGTGTCGCTGCTCGCTCGATATAGAGAGGATCATTACCTTCCAGTAGCGACAGACCGGTCAGCGGCCCAAAGTTTGCCGGCAGTTCTCCGGGGCGCAGCTCATCGACTCGAAAAAGACCTGGCTGCTTATGGAGGAAGGAGACCGCTTCAGAAGCTACCGGAGCTGCCACAGGAGAGGAGGTCCGGCCTAGCGCTCCATTTGCTCCCAAGAGGATGAGCGCTGGACCAGCGATAGCCAAGGTGACGACGTGATGGCGATGGAGCAATTGCTTGAAGTATCCTAATCCGATCACGACAGCGCTGACCACCTGCAGGCTACAGAGCGCTATTGCTTCCCAGACTGGCGGCGTGAAAGCGAATGCTTGAGACGGAGGGGCCGTCTGGCGCAAGCCGATAGCCGCTACCCCATCGAGCAAGAGAGCACTGGCTACGACCGTGCTTCCAATCAAGTGCTTGCCGCGTGATGATTCAGCAGCCGCCCGCAGATAAACGAGTAGGTCAGCAGCTCCGTAGCCTGCCAAGATCGAAAGCGTGAAGGAGACGATGAGAGAGGCGCGTTCCTGGTCTTGAAAGAGCGCAAACGGCTTGACATGGTACAGAATGGGATAGAGGGGACCATGTCCACCAAGGGCCAGCAACATACCTCCAAGTGCTAGAGTAAACCACCACCAGCGTTCACGCTGGCGTAACGCTATGAGGGCGAGCGTGAGCGAGGGTATGCCCACATACATCGCACGGACGAAATAGCCACCTGGCAGGAGAATCTGCCAGAGATCAGGCCACTGGTAACCGCTAGCGGCTTGGGAATAGGGAATAGAGATGCGATTGGTCGCTGGCAAGTAGGTGAGTGTCGCCAGCCACTGAGGAGCGCTCAAGGCAAGCGCTATAAGGGCGCTGCCTAGAGCGCGTATGAAGGTCGGGGAAAAGGGGCGTTGAAGCTGAACGGAGCGCGCGGTGAGAAATGTCGTGGCGATGATGAATGCGTAGAGCGTTGTCTGTTCATGTCCGGCGTAAATGAGGATTGCGGCGCAGCCGCTGGCAGCCAGCCACCAGCCCCCGCTCGTGAGGGGATCAGGCTGTTCCAGCGCAAGCTCTATACATAAGAGGACCGCTGGAAGCCAAACTGCTGCTTCCAAGATCGGCAATTGGAGGAGGGGGTAGGAAGCGAGGAAGCCACCGAAGGTAAATGTCACAGCGGCGACAAGGCCACCCACGAGCGAATGCGAAAGCCGTGCGCCTAGGGCGAGGGTAAATACAGCTCCCAAGAGCAGATCGATGAAGATGCGCCATTCCAGTGCGACATAGGTCAAGTGGTAGTGCCCGGCAACAAGGTTGATGAAGAGCCCCACTGGATACAGCACCGCGGTCTGAGGATCAGCAAAGTGAGGTTGACCGCCGAAGATGGTGGAATCCCATAGAGGAAATTGTCCTGCCGCAAGGCGCTGAGCGGTGTAGACGTTGTACGGATAGATCTGATTGCTGAGGTCGCTCGTCATCAAGCTTTGATGATGCCAAGGGCCAGGGATGATGATCTGACCGAAAAAGATGGAACAAAGGATCACCAAGACAAGGACGGAAGCCACTCTACGGATATAGTCCGAACGGCGGCACGCGGACGGTCTCGCTTGAACATTCACGGGCTCTCGACCTCTATGGAGGAACTTTGCACAGGCTTCGCGCCCTTCTTCTGTGCCGCTGCTGTCTCTCCGACTACACGTATAGGGACACTATAGCGCGAGGAGGAGGCGGCACTGCAACGAGCAGGTAGCGCACGATGGAGAGAATGCGGTACGCTCTACTCGCCTGGCCCCAGTAGCTCAGTGGACTAGAGCATCGGTCTTCGGAACCGGGTGTCGGGGGTTCGAATCCCTCCTGGGGCGCCGTCTCTAGACTGCTTGGTGCGATGGGGGCGGGCGGTGTAAGAGCTGTTTGACCCCAATGCGGTATCACTGGCTGTGCATGTGGCGCTGGAAGCGTGTCGCCAGGTACGGTGCGAAGTGGCGATCCTGGCGATTCTCCAATTCCTCTCGCCGGCTGGCTGTCGCGTAAGGCTGGGCCGGTGGTGGAACCGGCGAGCGGGGTCGGATAGCTTGCGGATAGCGAGGGGCAGCGGGAACATCGCCCTCCCTTCCTCGCACCACTATGCGCTGTGAAACCGCATCAATCAGCGAAGGGGCGAGACGTCTCTGACGGTCGTGTCAGCGAAACCTGCAGCGATCACGATATCGAAGCTTTCTTCTCCGGTTTTTCTGCCACGATGAGCCAGATCCATCGGGGACGCAGCGCCACCTGGCGCACAACAGAGAGCCCAGCAGTAGTCATGAGCACACCTACCTTTGGGGGAGAGGGCATTTTCTTAATATTTATCCAGCGCAGCCAGCGCGGCACGGTGTGATCGACCAGAAACAGGCGGCTGCCAGGGCGCAGCACGCGCGCGATTTCGTTGAGGGCGACGCTCTTATCCGTCCAATGGTGAAAAGACATGGTGCTCACCACCACGTCCACCGACTCCGCCTCCAAAGGGATGCGCTCTGCGGCAGCTACACACAGCGTCATGTCCGGCGCGAGACGCTGCGCCACAGCAATCATCCCCACCGTAGGATCGATGCCGAGAAACGACGCTGCCGGCCATCGGCGCTGGATGGCGCGGAGCAGGCGCCCGGTGCCGCAGCCCACGTCCAAGACTGTACCGGGGGTGCTCTCACCTGCCATAGCGGCCAAGACAGCGGCGTGGATGCGATCGAAGAACAGCCGCTGCAGGAACGAGTGCTCGTAGGTGTGGGACCATTTCTCGAAGTGCTGTGCTGATCGCATGCGTCAGTCTCCTCCTCGCTCCCTACACGCTCGCTCGTGACTACTCTCTCTGATGCAGAACAATGATCAGGCACGCCGAGCAGCGAGGGAATGCTGGATAGATTATCTCAGCCATCTTACCGAGGAATATACCACTTTAGTCGATCCACAGAAGACGGGTATGGAAATCCCTATCGGAAAGATCGCTGGGTTCCACCGCTTGACAACGAATTCAGCGGAAGGTAGCGGCGTCGCTCACAAGGAAACACGCCTCACGGTGATGAACAGTTGGTAAATAGCGGAGAATTCCAATGAGGTCACCCAAACAGGTTACTTGACAGCGATAAGACTAGAAGCCCGAGACACCCTCAGGTATACTCGACCGGTGGTTGAGTCCCGTCAGCGAGATTTGAGCGGCCCCTTCTCAGGGATGGTCAGAGCAAAGCGGACGAGTCTTGTGACCGCGTGGTGGTTATCTGTCTTTTGGGAGGTTCATCTGCTATGGCTCTATCAGATAAGACAATGACGTGTCGGGATTGTGGCCGCTCCTTTGTATTCACGGTAGGTGAGCAGCAATTTTATGCTTCACATGGATTAGGGCATGAGCCTTCGCGCTGTCCGGAATGCCGCACAAGCCGGAAATCATCTGGCGGGCGGGAGAGCCGTTCATCGGGCTACGGCAATGACAACGGCCAGCGAACGTACTATACAGTTACCTGCTCAGACTGTGGTCGTGAGGCGCGTGTGCCGTTTGAGCCGACATCAGGAAAGCCCGTGTACTGCAATGATTGCTATCCACGACACCGCCCAAGTCGCTACTAGTCCCCACCAGCAGAGATAGGGTCAAGCCAGCACATCATTCGGGTCTGGAGTCTGGCACCGTTTAGGTGACAACGCACCCTCTCTTCTCGGAGTTGTTCTCCGGTTGGGAGATGTCGAGAACGAACGTCTCGGCGTCATCTTCGGGTTGATATCCGAACTCTCGACGAGCGTTCGTTATGTTCCACTGTGGCGACGTGTATTCCCGGAGATGGCATAGTATATACCAAAACTGGTGACTGCCTCGAGCGCCCGTACGGTGATCTGGATCATATCTTGCCGGGAAAACCATGTTCGCAGCGTACGGGGTGTCGTAGAGTGAGGCATAGAAGAGATCACTCTAAGCTCGCTTGGTAACGCTCCCAAAACGTTCCCAATACCGTCAAGAGGCGCCCTTTGAATACTGCTGTGTCAAACTGAAGAGCATGGTCCCGAATTGCTTGGGGATCGAAGTCAAGCTGTTCAAACCGGCGAATCGCTTCAATGAGGCTCTCTACGCGCTGTTCCGTAAAGAAAATACCGGTCAAGCCATTGACCACAGTTTCACAGACACCACCGCGACGAATAGCGATCACTGGGCGCCCAGCACCCATCGCCTCAATTGGAGCGATACCATAATCTTCTTCGCCAGGCCACAGAAGAGCGCGGGCGCCTGCAAAGACTCGCCGCAGCTCTTTCCGCGGCAATCGGCCAGTGAACTCTACAGTCGGTCCTGCCATAGCCTTCAGACGAGGCGTTTCCGGCCCTTCGTTCGTCACAACGAGCCGGGCGCCAAGAGCGTTGCACGCGTTGATGGCAAGATCCATGCGCTTGTAAGACTGATGGCGGCCTGCCAGCAGATAATAATCGCCGCAGTCTTTGCCAAGAGGCATAGCAGCGACGTCAACCGGAGAATGCAAGACCAGGGAGTCGCGGCGGTAGAACTTCCGAATACGCCGCGCGGCATTCTGAGAGCCGGCGAGGAAGTAATCGACACGTTGCGCGGCTTGGTAATCCCACAGACGGAGCGGTGTTGCCAGTGTAGACAAAAAGAGATTGGTCAAGGGCCCTACCCGTTCGTGTTCGAGGTATTCGTGATACATCCAAAGATAGCGAAAGGGCGTATTGCAATAACACACGTGACAAGTGGATGGCCTCGTGAGCACGCCTTTCGCAAAGGTCGTTGTACTGCTCAGGACCAGGTCATATTCCCGAAGATCAAATCGCTCGAAGGCAATGGGGAACAAAGGCAGAAGCTTGTAAGCAATGCTCTTGCGTGGCGATAGGTATTGCATGAAACTCGTGCGAATATCCATACGGTGAAAGCTCTCGGGCATGACCCGGCGATCAAAGACGCTGACATAGATTGGTGCTTTGGGGAACAGCTCATGGAATACTTCTACGACCTGTTCTGCGCCACCCATCTGATTGAGGTAATCGTGAACCAAGGCGACACGTAATTCCTCAGGAAGGCCCACTACGTACCTCCGAAAGTCGTTGACGTACCGCTTCAAACAACACGATACTTGTAGCCACGGCGGCATTCAGAGACTCGGCATGCCCTGGCAGTGGAATGCGAATAAACTCCTGGGCAGCACGTTTGCTTGCAGCAGAATGCCCGTGTGCCTCACTCCCGATGATGAGGCAGAAAGGGTCTTTGAGAGAGAGCTGCCATGGTGCTCTACCGTGGTGAGCATCAGCAAGGTAACACGGAAGAAGGGAGAGAGGAGCTGAACTATCTTCTTCCCACTGAAAACCGAGATGAATATCGAGCCAGAAGTGTGCTCCTGCTGCTGCACGCACCACCTTAGGTTGGAAGGCATCTACAGAAGCCGCTGTGAAATAGACGTGTTCTAGACCTGCAGCGGCTGCCGAACGGAGCATAGTGCCGGCATTTCCTGGATCGGCAACGCAATCGAGCAATAGCGCACTATCGTTCAATAAACTATGCTGACGTCGCGGACGGTGGCGAGCAGGATGTATTGGAAAGGCAGCGACGACTCCTTGATGCTGCTGAACCTCACTGATACTTTCCAAAACGGGCGAGGTAGCCTCTTCGATAGAAATACGACGGTGTTCGCACTCCGAGACGACACGTTGCAGTGCTGATGAAGACGTTATCAGTGTTGCGTCAATGAGGACGAGGTCGGGAATGGCTCCTGCTTGCAAGGCATCGAGCATCAAGCGGATACCTTCAACAAGGAAGAGGCCCGACTCTCGTCTTCCCCGCTTTGTAGCAAGGCTCCTCAAGAGATGGACCTTCGAATTAGCAACGCTGGTGATCATGGGCTGAAACGCCCACCACTAAGATTCAGCGAGCGCAGCTTTAGCGGTAGCCACCAGTTTGGAAAATGCCGCTGGCTCGCGTACCGCCAGATCAGCAAGAATCTTGCGATCGACTGTCACTTGTGCCCGTTGTAGCCCCGTGATAAAAGTATGGTAGCTGATATCCTGTAGCCTACAAGCGGCATTGATGCGAATGATCCATAGACGGCGAAAATCCCGCTTCCGCTTTCTACGGTCTGCTGTGGCGTAGGCCAATGAACGCAGCAGTGATTCATGGGCGAGACGGAAGAGGCGATGGCGTACACCGCGATGCCCTTCTGTCTGGGCAAGGACTTTCTTATGGCGTTTATGCGCCGCGACTCCACGGCTAGCTCGTGGCACTGTTCTACTCCTCTACCGTGTGCATTTACCGCTATTTACAGTAACTCAAGGCCTGACGCAAATGGCTGAGCTCTGAGGAAGGAACGACCTGCATCCTCCCCAGCAGACGTAGGTTTTGATCGCTTTTGCGGCGACGGTGGTTCTGCCAGGAC
>JAMDCW010000105.1 GCA_023489405.1 Chloroflexota bacterium | reverse complement strand
GACGCGGTCGGGGTCACTGTCGTTGCTACTGAGAGTGGCGGTGATGTGGTAGAGGAAAGGGTCGTCGGGGGACCAGGGGTGGGGACAAGCAATGGGAATGGTGAGCGTGACGGTGGTTTCGCCGGCGCTGAGCTGGAAGGATTGACGGGTTGATGGAAAGGCATGGTCGGGGGAGTCGAGGGAGAGGGTGAAAGTGCCGGAAGTCGTGATAAAGAGGCTGGTAGTGGCGAGGATATGGGATTGGGCGAGGGAGGGTTGGAGATGGAGGGATTTGATGTAGTCGGCCGGGCGGGCTTCGAGCCAGACGGGCTGCCAGATACCACTGGTGTAGGTGTACCAGTGGGGGACTTGTTTGCCGTTGAGAGTAGCGGCATCGGCGGCGTCGTAGGCACGAAGAGCGACGGTGACAGGGGCGTCGTTGTGACAGAAGCGATAGAGGTCAAAATCGAAGGTGGAGTAGCCACCCTGGTGTTCACCGGCGAGGAGGCCGTTGACCCAGAGACGCGCTTCCCAGTCGACGGCGCCGAAGATGATGTGAGGGTGGAGGCGGCGCTCGCGCCAGGCGGTGGGGATTGAGATGGTGCGGCGGTACCAGGCAGCGCCTCTATAGGATGGGGAGCAGATGCCGGAAAGAGGGCTCTCCCAAGGGAAGGGGACGGTGATCTGGCGCTCGAAGGGGACGGGGGAGGGATGATGCCACCAGTGGGCGTGTTCACCCTGATTGTGGGGGTCGAAGGCGAAGTCCCAAGAGCCGTTGAGCGAGAGCCAGTGAGGGCGCTGAAAGATGGGGTTGGGGTGTTCGGGGCGAGGAAGCTGGGGGGCAGAGGTTATCGTGATGGATGTCATCGTTGCTCTCCATTCCTGTAGTGAACAGAGAGATGATACTTGGTGGGGACATAGAAACGTTTACTGGCCAACCCCACGAGTGTTAACACGCAGAGAACAATTCGGGATTTGGGGTATTTGGCTCCTCGAGTAGGATTCGAACCTACAACCTTGCGGTTAACAGCCGCCTGCTCTACCGTTGAGCTATCGAGGATCGCGCGGGCGAACCGCCCGCTAGTATACCACGCTGCGGAGCCTGGATTCGAACCAGGGATAGACGCTCCAAAGGCGCCTGTGTTACCACTACACCACTCCGCATTACCTCGAGCGGGCTTTGCCAGTGCCGGAGGCGGGAGTCGAACCCGCACGGAAGTTTCCCCCCAGCAGTTTTTGAGACTGCCGCGTCTGCCATTTCGCCACTCCGGCGCGGGAATACCCGACACGCGATCGCCAGTATACGACATATCGAGGAGCTACAACCCTCTCAGTCAGTGATTGGTTGCTTGAAGCGGACGCGACCATTTCTCGCCGAACGTGCGAAGGTCGGTAAGTACATGCAGGATGAGCCGATGTCGCCGCCCTTATAGGTGATGCCTCTGCTGTTCCGGCGGTGGAGACGCCGGTTGATCTTTAGGCTTATGTAGTATAGTATGGGCTGCGCACAGCAGCTCCGTAGCGTCAATGGCGTATTTGTGCTCGGCGCTTCAATCAGAGAGTAGTGGGGAGGTGTACGATGGCGGTACCCGAAGATGCTGAACCGGTCGTTCCCATCGACCCTGCTACCCAGATCGGTCTCGTGTCGCTGAGCGTTGCTGACTTGCAGCGCTCACTCGACTACTATACTCAGGCTCTGGGGTTTGCCGTCCTTGAGAAAGGGACACATGACGCGGCACTGGGGGCAGGAGGGAACTTGCTCGTGTTGCTTGTCGAGCAGCGCGGCGCACGGCCTTGGCCAACCGATGGCGTAACCGGCCTCTACCATTTTGCTCTTCTGCTGCCTTCGCGTGCCGATCTAGGGAGCTGGCTGCGCCACTATCTGTCGCTCGACTTTCCCCCACCCGGTCAAGGTGATCATCTCGTGAGCGAAGCCTTTTACCTGCGCGATCCAGATGGACATGGTATAGAAGTCTATCGCGACCGTCCCCGCAGCGAGTGGCAGTGGAATCACGGGCGCGTGCGTATGGCGACCGAGCCGGTCGACGTCCAGGGCATGGTACAAGAGGCGGACCGTCAAGGCGGCTCCTGGCAAGGCTTGCCCAGTGGCACGATCATAGGGCACATCCATCTCCAGGCCGGAGATCTCACCCGCGTGGAAGAGTTCTACCACCGTCTTCTCGGTTTCGACGTCGTTTCGACTTTTCCTGGCGCGCTCTTCATCTCTGCCGGCAGATATCATCATCATCTTGGTTTGAATACCTGGCATTCTGCGGGTGCGAAACCGGCTCCTGCCGATACGGCGCAGCTTCGCTTCTTCACATTGACCTTTGCGTCAGATACAGCACGTGATGCTGTAGCAGATCGGCTCGCTCATAGTGGATATCACCTGGTACGCCTCGGAAAGGCTTGGTCTGTGCGTGATCCGTGGGGCAATCTGCTTTTACTCCATACCAACGGCGTGGATTACAGTGTTGCCGCCTCCTTCAGCACTGCAGTGGCAAGCGTGTAAATGCCGCTGTTGGATCCGCAGGGTATGATGCGCGATAGATAGTTCGGCTGGCGAAGGTGATTATCTGATTGGTGATGGATCGTAAATCTCTCGAGGTGTTGGAACTGCCAAAAGTTCTGAAGCAGCTTGCGGATTACACAGCCTTTTCAGCAAGCCGGGAGTTGGCTCTTGCTCTTTCCCCCTCAAGTGATCGCTCCATGGTTGAGCGCTGGCAGGAACTGACCGCTGAAGGAGTAGCGCTCTTAGGGACACGTCCGGATTTTTCGATACGAGGCGCCGAGGATATCCGGCCGCTCGTTGACCGCGCGGAACGCGGAGGCCTGCTCGAGGTCGGCCAGCTCGCTGCTATTGCCCGAACAATCGAGAGTGGCCAGTTCGTTGGCAATACTTTAGTGCAGCTCAACACCGATCGCTATCCAGAACTCTGTGCGTTCGGCTCTGCTATCAGCCCTCTGAGAGACCTCCATCGTACTCTCCGGTCCGCAATCTCAGATGATGGCCAGATTCTCGATAGTGCAAGTCCCGAGCTACACCGGCTGCGCTCAGAGATCCGTACGGCGCAGCTTCGCATTCAAGAACGTCTCCAGAGCTACTTGAATACGCACCGTTCCGCTCTGCAAGATGCGATCATCACGATGCGCGATGATCGCTACGTCCTGCCGGTGCGTGCTGACGCGCGCAATCAGCTCCCGGGAATCGTACACGATCAGTCGGCGAGCGGTGCCACCGTGTTCATCGAGCCGCTAGCAGTAGTGGAGCTCAATAACGCTATCCGTACACTCCAGATTCAGGAACGCCATGAAATAGAGCGCATCCTCACCGAGCTGTCTCGCCAGGTCGGCCACGAGGCGGCAGCGCTGCAGCGGAATGTGATCTCACTCGCGGCCATTGATCTGGCGTTGGCGAAGGCACGCTACGCCGTAGCTCATAACGCGGTTCGCCCTATATTGATGGACGAAACGGTCATAGAGCTGCGAGAAGCACGCCATCCACTCTTGCGTGGCACAGTCGTACCGCTCACTCTCTCCCTCGGGCGTGAATGGACACAAATCGTCATTACCGGCCCAAATACCGGCGGGAAAACGGTAGCACTCCGAACAGTTGGCTTGCTCACGGCTATGGCGCTCTCTGGTCTGCATATCCCTGCAGCGGAAGGCTCCGTCATCGGAGCAATTGGTGGAGTGTGGGCGGATATCGGTGATGAGCAGAGTATCGAACAGAGTTTATCAACCTTTTCCTCTCATCTCACGACCATCATTCGCATGCTCCAAGGTCTGCAGACTGGTGACCTCGTCGTGCTTGACGAGCTAGGGGCAGGCACCGATCCTGTAGAAGGTTCAGCATTAGCTCGCGCCGTGTTGTCACACTTACAGCAGCATGGTGTCCTTACGCTGGCGACAACGCACTATGCGGAATTGAAAGCGTATGCCCAGGTGACCCCAGGTATCCAGAATGCCTCTATGGAGTTCAATGTGGAGACGCTGTCGCCAACCTATCGTCTCCAGATGGGGTTGCCGGGACGGAGCAATGCCCTGGCAATCGCGATTCAGTTGGGCTTGCCCGTAGCAATTGTTCATCAGGCGACGGCGTTGCTGACGCCCCAAGAGCTGGAGATCGATTCGCTGTTAGCACAGATTATCCGGGATCGTCAAGAAGCAGAACGTGCACGTAGTGAGGAGCAGCGCTTAGAACGGCAGGCGGCTGCTATCGTGCAACAGCTCAAACGAGAACACCAAGAATGGGAACGTGATCGTGAAGATCGCCTAGCGTCATTAATCCGCCAAGAAGAAACGGAACTTGAACACCTACGCCGTGAACTCAATTCCTTACGTCAGCGTGCTCAAAGCCTTGCTGCGCGTCAAGAAGTACAACACCTCCAGGAGGAAAGCGCAGCGATCTTGCGTGAGATTCTCGAGCAGCACCAGCATCGACAACCGCAGAAGGTCCACAGCCGTCAAGAGGATTTTACCCCAGGAGATTTCGTTACCATTGGTCGACTCCAGCAGACAGGAAAAGTTCTACGTGTCGATCGCGATCATGGTGTTGGCGAAATTCAAGTTGGCAACCTCACCATCCGCACACGCCTCTCTGACCTCACGAGGGCAAGGCGAGCCGATACTACCCAGCGAAACGATGCGCTTGAAGTGTGGCAGCGGCGAGAACGCAGCGTCACCCTGCCTCCCAGCCCGGATGTACACACGGAGCTCGATTTGCGTGGATGCCGGGTAGCCGAAGTGAAAAACAGCTTGGAACAGTTTCTGAATGATGCAGTGCGCGCTGGCTTGCCCTCAGCACGTATTATCCATGGTCGTGGTAGTGGTGCTGTCCGTCAGGTCGTCCATGAACATCTCACGAGCCATCCACTCGTGCGCTCCTTTCGTCTAGGAGTTGCAGGAGAAGGTGGGGATGGTGTCACCATCGTATCGCTATAGTGATTTCCTAATCTTCGAGGCCGGCGAAGCGGACGTGATCAATCTTATTGTTCTGGAGCTTCCAGACGATTGTCGCGATCGTCCAAGCCAAGATGAAGGCGATGCCGATGATGATTCCCATAGCACCAAAATTCAAGTCGTTGACAAACTTCCAAAAGGATCCAGACCAGTTGAACTCGCTGCTCAATACCTGGAGTAGCTCGACAATACCGATGAAGAGGGCGACAAAGACTGAGAGACCTGTTACCGTGACATTGTAGATGATACGGCGGATTGGGTGGGAAAAAGCCCAAGAGTAAGCTTTCGCCATAAAAGCGCCGTCGGCTGTATCCATCAACGACATTCCAGCGGCAAAGATAACTGGCAGCGTAAGAATGCCTATGAGAGGCAGATGTTGTGATGCGGCGGTAGCGGACATGGCGAGCAGCGCCACTTCACTCGCCGTATCAAAGCCCAGCCCAAAGAGAAAGCCAATAAAGTACATCTGTGCGCTGGAGGTGATGATCCGGAAGAATTTCCCGAAAATTCGAGACATCGGACCGCCGGCAACAAGATGATTGGCAGCCGATGAGCTTACCTGGCCACTGCGGATCTTGCGGTAGGTGCTGACAATTTCAACGAGGACGAAGAGGTTAAGTGTGCCGATGAGAAGGAGAAATAGGCCAGAAATACTCGTTCCGAGAATATTCCCGATGGATCGGAGGCTGCCGTTTTCCACATTACCCATGACAAAGCGCACTGCGAGGGCGAGACCGAGCGAAAGGAGAAAAACGACACTGGAATGGCCGAGTGAGAAGAAAAATCCTACAGCGACCGGTCGCTTGCCATCTTGGAGGAGTTTTCGCGTGCTATTGTCGATCGCCGAGATGTGATCTGCGTCGAACGCGTGACGTAAGCCAAAGGTGTACGCGATCACTCCTAAGCCAGCCATGGCCGGGTAGCGAGGCGCTACGAGCATGAACAGCATGCCAAAACCTAGGAGATGCAAAAAGAGAATGAAGCTATAGGCGCTAAGCAGCCGTCGCTTTTCTCCCCGATCATAAATGTGATTGATGCGCTGTAACAGTGATCCCATGCGTCCACTTCCTCCTGGGCCGATCCTGCCCGATGGGTTCCGATGGCTTACTATACCGGTTATTGCAACTCATTCGCAGTAGCACACATACGCATCTGCGCTTCAATCGCAAACACTCACAGCTTCTGTAGAAGGAACCGTGCCAAATTTCGACAGCCGGAAAGGCAACATCAGCCGGACCTACAGAGTGGTACAACATGAGAGTTGACCTGCCACTGGCTGTGGGGTAGAGAGGTAAACATCACCTTGGAAGACGTGCGGAGTACCTCCGAGTTAGCTCTTGAGGCGAATGCCTATCGCACAGCCGGTGTCGATGTCCGGGCAAAAGCAGCGCTCAACGAATTTCTATCCCGCAAGCTTGGTGTCGGCGCTTTTAGCGGCGTGGCCTCTCTCCCTCCCTTGCGTGATCCTGTTATGGCGGTGACCGTCGATAGTGTCGGTACTAAGCTGAAAGTGGCAGCCGCCTTGAACCGCCATGCGGATACCGCGAGAGATATTGTGCATCACTGTACGAACGATATCCTCTGTTCCGGCTTGGAACCGTTCGCCTTCTTGGACTACCTGGCTTTACCACGGCTGGATCACGACATCGTAGAGGCAGTCATCGACGGCCTGCAGCAAGCGTGCCACAACGCTGGCTCCCTCCTCCTTGGTGGAGAGACGCCAGAGCTGCCGGAAGTGTATCGCCCTGGTGACTATGAGCTTGCTGGCATGATGATTGGCATCGGTGAGCGTAGGGCGCTCTACGATCGCAGCACGGTCCGGGCGGGAGATGCCGTCGTAGGGTTGCCTGCGGTGGGCTTGCATACCAATGGCTATACCCTGGCTCGCAAGCTGATCCCTGAAAATGAATGGCGGCAGTATAGCCAGCGACTCGGCATGACCTATGGTGAGGCGTTGCTCTTAGAGCACCGCTCCTACCTGAAGCAAGTACGAGCGTTGAGGGAGGTCGTTACCGTTCGTGGTTTAGCGCACATCACCGGTGGCGGTTTGTATGACAACATCCCCCGCTGCTTGCCCGAGGGATTCGGTGTTCGCCTCGATGCCGATCGGTGGCGTTTGCCATCATTGCTCCTAGAGCTGCGAGATCGCGGTCAACTGAGTGATGCCGAGCTCGCTCGAACATTCAACGCCGGAATCGGTATGGTAGCCATCGTGCCAGCCACTCAAGCTGACCTGGCGATTGATACTGTGCCGGATGCCTCCCTTATAGGAGAAGTGCATGCTATCGAGGGACAAGAGCGTGTGCTCATCGAGGGACGCCTCCAGTGAAAAAGCGTCTCGTCGTGTTTGCTTCGGGGAACGGCTCGAATCTCCAGGCGCTCATAGACGCTTGCGCTCAACAGCGACTTCACGCCGAGGTCGCCCTCGTCATTACGAACCGGCGAACGGCGTATGCTGCAGAGCGTGCTGCGCAGGCTGGCATTCCTCACCGCTATGAACCACTCCGTCCTTGGCTTCAAAATGGTAAAGAGCGCGCTGATTACGATGCATACCTAGCAGAAATCGTCGCTGAGCAGCAGCCCCATGCCATCGTCCTGGCAGGATGGATGCACGTCTTCGCCGACCTCTTCATCGAACGATTTTACGGTCGCATTCTCAATGTTCATCCTGCACTGCTCCCGGCGTTTCCCGGCGCCCATGCCATCAGCGATGCCCTCGCTTACGGCGTCAAGGTGACGGGCGTCACCGTCATGTACATCTGGCCCGGAGGCCTGCTGAGCTACGACAACGGCCCGATTATCTTGCAAGAGGTGGTTCCCGTGTATGACGATGATGATGAAGACACATTAGCAGCGCGAATCCACGGGGTTGAGCACCGCCTCTTACCAGAAGCGGTGCGCCTCCACATCGAAGAGAAGTTGGAAGTTCACGGCCGCCACGTACGCCTCCGTCCGTAGCGTTCCAGTGAATAGATTAGGATGCTTATAGAAAAGGCGTGTGGCTGAATGAAGCACTTAGCTCCCGCCGGCGACTGCTGGAACGATGGAAACTTCATCGCGCTCCTTCAACGGCGTCTCAAGACCTTGGAGAAAACGGACGTCTTCACCATTGACATAAATATTTACGAACCGGCGTAGCTCTCCCGTTTCCTCGCAAATACGGCCGTTCAGTCCGGGATACTGCTGCTCTAGCGCCGCCACTGCCTCCCTAAGGGTAGCGCCTTGTACCTCTACCTCGCTCTCACCATTGGTGAGGCGACGTAAAGGACTAGGAATACGCACGTGAATCGACACGACTTCTCCCTTTCTACTTTGATGGAGTGTCCTCAACGTTACCGGCTTTCCCGGTCCAGGTGTGTTCTAGCCTTCAATCAAGTCACCTTCTACAGGATCGACGCGAATACCCAGGTCGCGTATTGCCACGAGAGCATGCTTGAGCTTATCTTCGCTACCACTAAGCTCCAGAATGACCCAGCCGGCAGTGTCGCTGACTTCGGCGCGGCGGATATTCGTGACAACGCCATACTGCGTGGCCAGCGTATAAATCACCGGCTCCTTGATAAGTTCTGGAGGGTAGGTGAATTTGACGCGGATGTGGACCATGTCTCTCCTCCACTACTGCTCGTCGGCCGGCTTCTTGGTAAGGTGGCTAACTGCACCTCAAAATCCTGCAGAGAAGCACGCACGGGAATAACCGGATCAAGTTGACCAGTCACGGCTTCCTGTGTCTTCAAGCCGTTGCCGGTGATCAGGGCAACAACTGTTTCGTGCCGTTTAAACGCTCCTTGTTCAGCAAGCTTCTTTAGTGCGGCTATCGTGACTCCCCCAGCCGTCTCCGCAAAGATGCCCTCAGTTTCGGCGAGTAGACGCATGCCACCGATGATCTCTTCGTCGGTAGCCTCCTCTCCCCCTCCACCCGTCGAACGGATGATCTGAAGTGCATAGTAGCCGTCAGCAGGATTGCCCATTGCTAGCGACTTGGCAACAGTATGGGGTTTGACAGGGATCACCTCGTTGCTGTTCTCCTGCAGTGAACGAACGACTGTTGAGCATCCTGCCGGCTGAGCGCCGTACATGTGCGTTTTCGGCGCCTCAATGAGACCAGCCCTGGCAAACTCTTGAAGACCTTTATACGCTTTACAGAGCAGCCCACCACTGCCGATGGGAGCGATCAAATGGTCCGGCGCTTGCCAGCCGAGCTGCTCAGCCACTTCGAAACCTAAGGTTTTGCTGCCCTCAGTATAGTAAGGGCGAATATTGATGTTGACGAAGGCCCATCCATACTTGTCGGCAATCTCGCTGCTCAGCCGGTTGACATCGTCATAGTTGCCTTCTACGGTGATGACGTAGGGCTTGTAGATAGCCGCCCCTACGATTTTGCCCTGCTCCAGGTCGTTGGGAATAAAAACGAAAGCACGCAAGTTCGCTTTGGCGGCGTGGGCAGCTACCGACCCCGCAAGGTTGCCGGTTGAAGCACACGCTAGCGTATCGAATTGAAACTCGCGGGCTTTGCTCGCTGCAACGGCGACCGGGCGATCTTTGAAAGAGTAAGTCGGATTGACACAGTCATTTTTGATGTAGAGGTGGTCGAGTCCTAAGAGGTGCCCCAAGTTTTGGGCGTGGATAAACGGCGTAAAACCAGTACCAAGATCGACAACGTCTGTACTTTCAAGCGGTAAGAAAGCGTGGTAGCGGAAAATTGAACGAGGGCCACTCGCAATAGCCTGGCGACTCGTGCTTTTGGCGACGATATCGTAGTCGTACTCTACTTCTAGTGGACCAAAGCAATAGTCACAGACGTGAATAGGCTCTTGATCGTAGGTGCGCCCGCATTCGCGACAGCGCAAGCCCAGAATACGAGACATCATCATTTCCTCCCCAGTGGCGTTTCGAGGCAGTCATCGGCGTTCTCCGCTTTAGCCAGCCCTTACCGCCCAGGGAGTAACGTTCCGCGCGCAGCTTACACGTTATTAAGACTCTCATCTTGTGCTCTAC
>JAMDCW010000139.1 GCA_023489405.1 Chloroflexota bacterium | reverse complement strand
CCTCCGCCAAACGCTGTTGCGCCATCACCTGCTCCTCCGCTGCCTACTCGTCGCTGCACAGCCTACCACTCTCCAAGTCTAATGAAGCCCCCTGTCCTGCCGGACAGCCACGAGGATGAAAAGGCGAGCCAATCACCGTTAGGTCGTTCGCGGCATATTTTCGGAAGAAAGACCCTATCACGCGAGTGATCTCTCTTGCAGCGGTAGCACACGTCTCGTACCCTATCGCGTATACCTTATTCTGGCCCTGGGGTTGTGAGGAATGGACGGACGAGGAGGAACGATGACCGGAGAGAATTTGCGCTGGCGAAGTCAGACGCTCTATGACGGCGTCAGCCGGGCGGCAGCGCGAGCTTACGTCAAAGGTATCGGCTTTACCGATGCCGACCTGGAGAAGCCTATTGTTGGCGTCTTCCATTCGTGGATAGAGACGATGACCTGTAACATCAACCAGCGTGATCAGGCCCAGTGGGTGAAAGACGGAGTACGCCAAAGTGGTGGCGCACCAATGGAGGTCAATACCATCGCGATCAGCGATGGTGTGACGATGGGCGTCGAGGGAATGAAGGCTTCCCTCGTCAGCCGTGAGCTCATTGCGGATAGCATCGAGCTCGTTGGCCGTGCCCACTATTTCGATGGTGCAGTCGTTCTCGTAGCGTGTGACAAGACCATTCCCGCGGGCGCTATGGCGCTCGTCCGTCTCGATATTCCAGCCGTGATGGTCTATGGTGGTACCATCCTCCCAGGAAAATTCCACGGCCGTGATGTCACAATCCTCGACGTTTTTGAGGCTGTAGGAGCGGTAGCCGCAGGCAAGATGAGTGGCGAAGAGCTACGCGCCCTCGAGAGTGTGGCCTGTCCGGGAGCTGGGGCCTGCGGGGGACAGTACACGGCGAATACGATGGCAATGGCCATTGAGTTCCTGGGGCTGGCGCCGATGGGGTCTTCCCGCGCACCCGCTGTTGACGCGCGACGGCGTGATGTCGATGGTTGGGTCGGTCAGCTTGCCGTTGAAGCAATCCGCAAGGATCTTCGGCCGAGTCATATTCTTACGAGAGCTTCCTTTGAGAATGCCATTGCCGGCGTCGTATCCAGCGGCGGATCGACCAACGCCGTGCTTCACCTGCTTGCCCTTGCCCGTGAAGCGAACATCCCATTGGAGATTGACGACTTCGATCGGATTAGCCGCCGTACTCCGCTTCTTGGCGATCTGAAACCCGGCGGACGCTTTGTGGCCGCTGATCTAGACCAGGCAGGAGGGTCGGCGGTCCTCGCCCAGCGACTGATCGAAGGTGGCTATATGGATGGCAGTCAGATGACGGTCACCGGTCGTACGTTGTGGGAAGAAGTTGCCGGCGCCCACGAAACTCCCGGTCAGGAGGTCATTTGGCCGCTGGACCGGCCACTCAAGACGCACGGCGGCTTGCTCATCCTTCGCGGCAACCTAGCGCCAGATGGCTGTGTCGTAAAAGTCGCCGGACACGAGCGTGTCTTGCACCGCGGCCCGGCTCGTGTCTTTGACAGCGAAGAAGATTGCATGCGTGCGGTCACCCGTCGCCAGATCAAGCCTGGAGACGTTGTCGTGATTCGTTATGAAGGCCCCAGCGGTGGACCTGGTATGCGGGAGATGCTTGGCGTTACCGCTGCTATTCAAGGCACAGGACTCGGAGACTCGGTCGCACTCTTGACTGATGGGCGATTTAGCGGTGCTACCCATGGGTTGATGATCGCTCATGTCGCGCCGGAGGCGGCGCAGCGTGGGCCAATCGCTGCGGTACAGGAAGGTGACAGTATTCTGATCGATGTCAACAATCGGCGTCTCGATCTCGAGGTTCCTCCGGAGGAGATCGAGCGCCGTCTCCGTAATTGGCAGCCTCGCCCCCCCCGGTATACCGGAGGAGTCTTCGCAAAGTATGCCGCCATGGTTTCCTCCGCTTCTCAAGGAGCCATTACACGCCCTCAGTGATACCGGTTGCAGAGCAGCCTCGTTTCACCATCGAAAGGAGGCGGACTTTCGCCGCCCACGTCTTCATCACAGGATGGGAAGGGCAGGTACCGCAGCGCTGACAGCGTGAGGACCGGTGAATAACCCGGCTAGAGAATAGGTTGACGCTGCGGCACGCCTGGACGCCGCGGATAACGCGCTAGAGCGGCAGCTACTTTTTCTAGAACAATGAGCTGATGGTCAGCCAAGAGTTCGTGACCCTGGGCGGGTTGTACACCTACCAGCTCCCCGCCGCATACGTGGATCGCCCGCCGTGCGCGTGCTATCTCGTAATCGAGGTCGCCTTTTTTCATCGCAATGGACGTTCCCATCAAACGGTTGAGCGGAAGCATTAGCTCCACTAGGATGGGTAGCTCGGCAACCGCGCGTGCAACGACAGTATCGTATCGTTGACGATGCTCCCAGGTTTGTCCCATGAGCTCGACACGCTGGTTGATGATGCGGACGTGATCCAAACCGAGATCTTCACTAACAGCGGTGAGGAAAAGCGCTTTCTTGCCAGTCGCTTCGAAGAGGGTAAACACGAGGTCCTGGCGCAGGATTGCCAGAGGAATTGCTGGTAAGCCACCGCCGCTGCCAATGTCGGCGACTGTTGCTCCATTCGCGGGCAGTAAAGGAGCAACGGTGAAACTGTCGAGCAGATGACGTACTTCGAGTTCCTCGCGGGTGTGCGCTCCGGTAAGATTGATCCGGTTATTCTGTTCAAGCAAGCGGCCGGTGTAATAGTCGAGCTGTTCCCATTGATGGGTGGTAAGGGTGATGCCGAGAGTAGCTAGCCCGCGCGCCAGAGTGGGATAATCTGCTTCGCTCACCCTCTCGTCGCCTCGCCTTCCGTGATGAGTGCGATCTGCTGTGTTCCTTGGGTCCATGTACTCCTGATCCAGGCAAGCGCCGGGTCATCCCGAGCTGCCATTGATCGGACGTCGCCCGCGAGGATGTTGAGATAGTAAACGCGTGCTTGCGGCAGCGCTACAACAGGATGATAGCCGTACGGTACCAGAATGAGATCGCCGTTGTGCGCCACGAGTATTTCGTCAAGCTGTCTATCCGCTGTATAGAGCTGTTGCATTGCATAGCCATCCGGAGATTCGACTTGGTAGAAATACACTTCCTCTAGAACTACTTCATCGGGTGGCTGATATTGATCGTGTTTGTGAGGTGGGTAGCTTGACCAGTTGCCTGCTGGTGTGTGAACTTCGACGATGAGAAGGCGTTCTGCGGGAAAATCCGGTTTGAAAATATGGTTGATCTGACGTGTGACATTTCGCCCCCCACGTATCTCGATCTCCACATCTTCTGGTGTTACGAGCTTAGGAGGATATCGGCCCTCCGCCGGAGCGGTGCCCCGAGCAACGAGAAGCGGCGTAGTGGCCTGGATGGTGAGTTCATGTCGTGGTGGAAGATAGAGCGCCCAGGGAAGACCAGTCCATACGGAAGAACGCCTTCCCAGGCGCCATTCATCGCTTCCCGAGGTGACGGTGCATCTTCCACCTAATACGACCAGGGCGGTCTCCCGATCTTCTAGCGCGTCCACATGCCATACCGTACCGCTAGGCAGTTGGTATGCTTCGAAGCCCAGATAAAGCCATCCCGCTTGCTCTGGTGATACGCTCACCACTGTGTTGCTATGGGACTGGGCTGGATAGTGCCAGCGTGAGTGTTGCAAGCTATCTCCTCCTTTGATCTCGCTCCAATAGACCCTACCGTTGTGTTGGGATGATGATGTAGTGTAGGACAGGTCCATTGCGTTTGTTGTATGGCGTTCTTCCAGCGAGAATGGCAAGTATGTTGAAGGCCTACTTCACGAGGCAGAGCAAGCGGCGATTCCTATTGTTGCTAGGAATGTGGGTGAACGCTCTGCTCCTGTGGCAGATGAGTAATCTATTACCCGTCCTATTCCCTCTGGTTATTCGTTTCGATCTGCAAGGGTCTCGAACGCAGGTGCGTGGAGATGGCCGTACTGCGATCGTCAACCTCGATTTTACCCCTACACGGCTTGTCCTTGTTCCTTCTCCAGCACATTTACGCCTGTTCGCCGACAATGGTTCGGATTCTGCCAATATGTTGACCTGGAAGGCCAGCGATTGGCGGGGCTCTTCTCACAACCCCTACCTTCGTTTTGAGAGCTGGTTACGCGGTAGCTCAACGTACAGTCATTGGGTCTCTTTAAAAGTACGATTGCCTGACGGACATCTGCAAACCTCGGCGGCGAATCCTCCATTGGGTCAGCGCTTTCCTTTGCCTAGCCGTGGGCGGCTGACATTGACGTTAGAGCGGCTAGAGATTCCAAGAACGGTCGAGCTTTCCGGTGCGAATGGTGCGTCGCTCCTACTGCACATCGATCCCAATAATCGCGCCTTAACACTTCAGGAGCGCTCGCTGTCTCGTGGCGAACGAGAGCTCTATCACTGGTATTTCCCTCAGCAGTTCCTTCCTCTCTTCGCATCCTGGCTTGCCGATTGGTTACGCATGCTGGCAATCGCCCTCGGTGGTAGTGGGCTTGTCTTGGGACTCAGTATGCTTTTCCCCTGGCAGGTGCGCTTGCCGGCGCCGTCGTCCCGAAGCACGCTCTGGGTGATTGGAGCTGGGGGAGCCCTGGCTGGTGGAGGAGGGGTGCTCTTTACCTGGGTGCTTTTTGATCGTGCCCCGCATATTCTCGATGCGGTAGCCTATTACTTCCAGGCCCGTATTTTTGCTCAGGGTAGCCTCACAGCGCCGGCTCCGCCAGTTCCTCAAGCATTTCCCACTCCTTTCATGATCGTCTGGCATGGGCGCTGGTTCTCGCAGTATCCGCCTGGAACTTCTCTCCTTCTGGCATTGGGCATGTTGGCGCACGTGCCCTGGCTCGTCGAGCCACTGCTTGCCGCCGGTGCCGTCGTCCTTATGGGGCGGATTGCCTGGTCGCTCGATGGTAGAGGTGCCGCTATGATCACCGTACTCCTGGCAGCGCTCTCGCCATTTCTCCTCTTACAGAGTGCCGCTTTTCTCAGCCATGTACCGGCAATGACAGCAGCAACGCTGGCGCTGTTCGCGTATGAGCGCTGGCTCCGGGCTTACCGCACGCGCTGGGCGTTGGTCGGTGGAATTGCCCTTGGTGCCGCCTTGCTCTGCCGGGAGATTTCTGCGGTCATCTACGGAATAGTGTTAGCAGGGGTAGGGTTGCTTGCACTGCGATCTGCCCAGCGCCAGCGTATATTCTCCACGATCAGCGCAGCACTCCTGGGTATGTTGCCGTTACTGTGCGTGTACCTCTTGTATGGCTGGATTGTGACAGGAGTGCCCTTGCTCTTGCCACGAGAACTCTTCTCTCCGCATGATCACTTGGGTTTTGGCAAGGGAATAGGCTTTTATGGAGAGCATACGCTGGCTTCAGGACTGCTCAATAGCGATGAACAGCTTACATCGCTCGCTTTCACACTCGATGGTTGGCCATTCGGCATCAGTATCGCCGCTATGCTGCTGCCGTTTGTTCTGAGGCGCGTACGTGCTTGGGATTGGATTCTCGCAGCAATTATCCTGGGTTTTTTTGGTGTTTACATCGCGTACTTCTACCACGGAATCGCTCTTGGCCCACGCTATCTATTTGAAGCGTTCCCGGCAATGGTGCTCTTAGCATCGCGTGGTATTGTCGTGCTCAATCACTGTTGCCTAGGGCGTGAAGGGAGAGTTCCTGCCGATCGGACCGTAGCAATGGCGCCAGCAGTAATAGTGGTCGTGGCTGCTCTGTTGCTATGTGATCTCCTCTACTTTATTCCGCAGCAATTCATTGTCTATAAAAACTATGCAGGATGGCCTGGGCGTGGTGGCCCCACTCTCGGTGCTGGATTCGCTGAAGGTCTTTCGGGGCGCGAGCTAGCACTGCAGAATGCACTGCTTATTACCACGGACTGGTGGACTTATGTCGTCTATCTCGCAGCGCTCAACTGTCCCCACTTGAGCTGTTCGACCGTCGCTGCTTTTGCGCCAGATCAAGCGGTATTGCACGCCTTGGAGGCTGTTTATCCTCAGTACCCTGTTTTTACCACCCGAGTTACCGGCAATACTTTGGAAGCCGTGCCGCTCGTAGCCAGGTAGGAGATGTTAGCAGCTAGGCGGATTGGGTGGATACGAACCGCGGAGATAGCGTAATACCTTCCTGCTGAGCGAGAGCAGTTGAGTGGCCAATGGCTTGGCGGATATGTGCAATGGCTTGTTTGACATCTTCATCTCCGCGGACTCTGATATGCGGTTCGCGAATAGGCGTTGTGCGATAATGCATCTGGTGGTATACGGACTCACCGGCTTCTGAGCCGTCGATAACCAGGAGCCGAGAACGGCGCTGGAGGCGTTCTAGAATCACCGGTTCTTCGGTATCGACGGCGACAATCAAAATATGCGCGTTGAGGCTCTCTGCGTCTCGTATGTAGGGTTCACGATCAGACCTCCGGAGATTCGTTGCATCAGCGATCACGAGCTGGTGGTGTTGGAGTGCTAAGCGAGTCAGGTAGTGACACGTAGCGTGGACAGCGCTATGTTCTTTAGGTGTATATCGAGGTTTAGCGAAGAGCAACGTGCGGACGCGATCGGATGAAATGACCCACGCCTTGAGATCCCTGCTGAGAGCCCGAGCGAGGTGTGATTTGCCGGAGCCCGGACATCCACTGAGGATGATGAGTAGTGGACCAAAAGGAGAGGGTGGATGCTGTTTTAAGCCGCGCAAAATGATAGAGCCAGTATAACGGCCAAGCTCCTGGATGCTCTGGGTAGGCTCTACCGTCGCGGAGCCGTCTCCTGAGGAGCGAGTCCATGCAGCAGTTCGCGTGCGACGATACGGTCGTCCCAGGGCAGCCTGTCGTCTCCGACGAGAATACACTGTTCGTGTCCTTTCCCAGCCAGTAATACCGTGTCGCCAGAGCGACAGTGCTCAAAGGCGAAAGCAATCGCCGCACGTCGATCGGCGATGCAGAAAAAGTCCCGGTTGCGTTGGCGTCCAGCGCGCTCTGCCCCCATGGCAATCTCATCGAGTATGCGCTCCGGATCCTCCCGGCGCGGATCTTCATTGGTGAGAACGAAGTGATCACAGAGCTGGGCTGCTATAGTCCCCATGGCCGGGCGCTTTTCGCGATCTCGTTCTCCCGCAGAGCCGAATACTGCCCATAGAGTGCCAGAGGTTTGACGGCGTAGAATGGTCAGTACTTTCTGGATGCTGTCGGCAGTATGTGCATAATCGACGATGACGGTAAAGGGTTGTCCTTCGTCGATGCGTTCCATACGGCCGGGAACCGGTTGTGCCTGGTGAAGGGTCTCGATGATGCTGCCAAGCGTTACCCCTTCGATAAGCGCAGCTCCCGCCGCAGCAAGGCAGTTGTAGACGTTGAACTCGCCGGCGAGCGGCGTTGCTATCCGGGCTGTTCCCCACGGCGTGTGCATGGTGAACCGCAAGCCTTGATGATCTGCCAGAATGTCCGTTGCTCGGAGGTCGGTTCCCGATAGTAGTCCATACGTGAGGTGGGGGATAGGCCCATGGCTTTTCAGACGCTCATAGCTCCGCTGGTCATCTTTATTGAGTAGTATCGTTTTGGCTCCTGGCTTTGATTGGGCAAAGGTGGCTACCAGCTCCAGCAAATGCGCTTTTGCCATGACGTAGTTATCCCAAGTGCCATGGAAGTCAAGGTGCTCATGGGTCACATTCGTGACGATTGCCGTATCGAAAGGGCAGGATTCTAAGCGATGCAGTGCCAGTGCATGAGACGTTGCCTCTAGAGCTGCGACCCGACAGCCATTCGCGAGCATTTTCGCAAGGCCGGCCTGAATGTCTGGTGATTCCAGCGTTGTTTGCCGTGTCGTGTTATCGAGGCGTTCTCTGCCAAAGTCTAGTGCCACCGTTGTCATGAACCCTGCGGCTATCCCGCCTTGTCGCAGGAGCTGAGCAGTCAGTTCCGTGGTGGTGGTTTTCCCATCTGTTCCGGTAACCCCCACGAGCCTTAAGTGGAATCCTGGTTGGTTGAAAAAGGCTGCGCTGAGGTACGCCAGCACTCGCTTAGAGTTTTCCACGAGCACAACGGGACACGGCGGCTGTTCTGTAGGAGGACGTTCAACGACGAGTGCGCTGGCGCCGAGTTCCACCGCCCTCTGGAGAAAAGCGTGGCCGTCTCCGTGAGCTTCGCGCACTGCTACGAAGAGATCGCCAGGATGCAGTTTGCGTGTGTCATAAGAGATTCCACTGATAACAGGATCGCTGAACTGTAGCAACGACGACCAGAGAACTGTGCCCCCTGGTAGCCTTTCAAGCAGTTCACTGAGATGCATCTAAGCTCCCTCGCTGTCGCCTAGTGTACCCAGCGTGCGCCGGCGCGACAGTAACTTTTGGAATTGACGCCTTGCCTGGCTGTCTTGTATCAACGGCCATTTGTTCTCTCAGCGTTTCGTCCTTTGCTATCGTCATGTACGGAGAGAGCACCTGATGATGTTCATGTCATGTTCCATCGCGAGGCCCCCCTGTGATGATAATCGTGAATTCACCTCGTAGCTCGCTCTCGGCGCTGCGCTGGCTCAGCTCGGAGAGCGAGCCGCGCTGGATACGTTCATAGTATTTCGTGAGCTCGCTGGCAATAGCAGCTTGGCGATCGCCGAACATTGCCAGAGCGTCGTGGAGGAATGCGTGCAAGCGATGAGGACTCTCGTAGTAGATCAACGTATGAGGTTGCTGAGCATCATCCGCGAGGAAGCGGCGGCGCTGGCCTGGACGGTGCGGTGGAAAACCGCGAAAGATGAAGCTGTGCGAGGGTAGGCCAGAGAGTACCAGCGCCGCAACAAAGGCCGTCGGCCCGGGGATGAGCGTGACGGGAAGGGCAGCCGCCTGGGCAGCGCGCACGATACTGTACCCCGGGTCGGCGATGCCAGGCGTCCCGGCGTCAGTGACTATTGCCACTGCCTGGCCGGTACGGACCAGGTTGATAATTCCCTCCACCGCTCGTTGTTCGTTATAGGCATGAAAGGAGATGACACGCTTCGTCAAGTTGAAATGTCGGAGAAGAATCCTCGTTTTGCGTGTATCTTCAGCCGCAACGACGTGCACGCTGCGCAACACGTCGAGTGCGCGGAGCGTTATGTCGTTGAGATTGCCAATCGGAGTTGCTACAAGGTAGATCCCTGGTGGGCACTCCGATGATGATTGATCAGGAGGTGTACCTCTTTCCGATGATCGTGACGACATCAGTAAAAAACACTCCGTGTTCGATGCCGTGGCCGGCTCTTGAAGTACGGTGATTGCCCTTGCGTCCAGAGAAAATGGTCGAGCTGATGAGACGTCAGCTCAATGCCCCGTTTGCGTAAAAGGAAAGAAATCCTTTCGACAGCATGCACCGCAGCGGCGCGAATCTCTACTTCTTGCGTACTCCCTGCCGGCAAGAGCCCTCCGTGGTCGATGAGCGTGGCGAGTGACTGCGAATATTCGAGAATCCCCTCGCAGCGGAGAACATGGGGAACGAGATTGTCTGCAAAAATAGTGAGCTGGTCGATATCTGAAAACACACCTAAAGGATGATCTGCTAATGCCAGACTCAGGTCGGCAGCGAGAAGCTGAGCGCGCTTGAGGAAGGGGACCTCAAGACCGTGATACAGAGCGATATCGCGATAGAATGGGAGCTGAAACAATAGAGCGATGAGCCGTTGCGCCTTTTGCTCGCTAGCAGCTATGAGAAGAGCGGGATTGCCCTCATAACACTCTTCGAGAAGCTCTCCAAGCTGATTCCAAGCGTGCGCGAAGAATGTCATGAGCTCCCAGATTGGTCCATCGTCAGCCGTTTGGTGAAAGAGCGCAGCACATTGCTGAGGCGCGACAGACCGCAGCCAGCGAGCATCAGGAACACCCTGGTGGTAGCAAAAGTGCGTAAGGTGGGTAGCGATAGTACAATAACCGCTGAGGCCAGGGAGCTTTTCGAGGAATGGAAAATAACCCGAGCCGAAGTTGACCGTGTCTAACGCGACAAAGAATGAGACCATCTGTTCCGGCGTGCCTCGAAAGTGGTAGCGCCAATCGAGGCTTTGCGATCCGGCTGTCCTGACGGGCAGCGCTGAAGCGAAGGTGACCAGGCGGTGCTCGTTGATCTGGACGTCGTGAGCGGCTTGAGCGACGTGAGCGCAACGTTCTCGTACAAGGCTCAGCCAGTCAGGAGTGGAGTGTAGCGCGGGGGGAGAGGATAGCGGGCTGCTCATCGCCCGTAGCCTACCATAACGACCGGAGATGCTGTGGTGCGTGAAGATGAAAGGTGGCGCAGACGGTGCATGTCGCATTGACCATTGCCGGATCGGATTCGGGGGGCGGTGCGGGGATCCAGGCCGACTTGAAGACGTTTTTGGCGCTTGGTGTCTTTGGCACGAGTGCGATTACCGCAATTACCGCCCAGAACACTCAGGCAGTGAAGGCCATTCACGAGTTGCCACTCGACATGATCGCCGCCCAGATTGATGCAGTGGTCGAAGATCTTCGACCAGATTGTGTGAAAATCGGCATGCTATCTTCTGCGGCGATCGTGAGACTGGTGGCCGAACGGCTGCGCCGCTACCACCTCTCACCTGTAGTGCTTGATCCGGTGCTGATGGCGAAGAGCGGAGATGTTCTGTTGCAGCCCGATGCAGTGCAAGCGTTGATCGATGAGCTTCTTCCTCTCGCTACGATCATTACCCCCAATATTCCGGAAGCAGAAAGCCTCATAGGTGGCCTGATCAAGACGCCAGACGATCAAGAGGAAGCAGCTCACAGCATTGTCACGCTCGGTGCGCGTGCTGCAGTGGTGAAAGGAGGTCATCGCCCCGACAGCGCCGATGACGTGCTTTGGCACGATGGACGGGCCGAGTGGTTTCGGGCTTCCAGGGTCGATACCCCGAATACCCATGGAACGGGGTGTACGTTTAGCGCAGCAATTGCGAGTTACCTCGCTCGGGGTGAAGCCATCACGGCGTCAGTGCGGCAGGCGAAGGATTACCTCACAGGCGCTCTACGGCACGCGCCACCCCTTGGCCAGGGGCACGGCCCCCTCCACCACGGGTGGCGCGTCGAGTTGGGAGGTGTCCGGTGAAGGAGATCCGCTTCGATCGCGCGCTTTTACGACTCTATGCCATCATTGATCCACGCTATACCAATGCTTCTCCACTCGATGTCGCTAGAGCGGTGGCCCGATGTGGTGCTACGCTACTTCAGGTACGTGGTGAGGGTCTCTCAGACTTCGCCTTGTATACCTTGACTTGTCAACTGCTAGAGATCTCGAAAGAGTTCAACGTACCACTGATCGTGAATGATCGCGCTGATATTGCCAGAGCGGCAGGAGCGGCAGGAGTGCATGTAGGGCATATCGGCCTTGAGGATTTACCTCCGGATGCAGTACGGCGGGTGGTAGGGCCGGATGCCATCGTTGGCGTTTCCGTGGCATCGGTGGAGGAAGCATTGGTTGCAGAAAGCCTCGGCGCATCGTACCTCTCCGTGGGACCGATTTATACAACGGCTTCTAAAGATGATGCAGGAGCCGCAGTAGGCCTCGAGCGTATCCGGCTTATCCGAGTGCGATTTTCCGGCCCGTTATGCGCGATCGGCGGTATCACCCCCGCTACCGCTGCTGAGGTCATTCGCGCTGGGGCGGATGGCGTCGCTGTAATCAGTGCCCTTACCACTGCTGCTGATCCCGAAATGGTCGCCCGAGACTTCCTGCGCAAGCTCAACGCGTGACTCCCGATCTGTGAGGCGGATATCAAAAGCTCATCAAGAAGCTGATGACAGAATGATCATGGCGAGAAGAGCGTAGGTATCGCAGTGCTATACTCGGGAAGAAGTGACAGGTGACATATGATTTGCCCCATGGCGGCCACAGCCTAGTGACGACGAGGGAGCTCCTTGATGCGCTCGTCTTCTCCTACAGTTTTTCCAGTGCAACCGCAGGTCACAGGGATAGACCGGCTAGCTAGCTCTCTTCGGACACTATCGGGATCTGTGACACGTTACGGGCTGTTGGTGCTGCTCCTCCTTATCGTCGAGAGCTTGTATGTACCGTGGGCCATTACCGTTATCAACTGGATTGACCAAACCGATCTCCTGTGGCCCGTAACGTTGAGTGGGTTTGCGGTAGGGCTGATAGCAGGTATGTTGCGCCCGAAGCGGTATCGCTGGTTCTTTGCTGCCGTCATCGGAGGATGGGTCTATCTCTTTCTCGTTGTGGGTGGAGCGATTCCTACGCTCTCTCGTCTTACCACAGACGTTACCGTTCTCGGACACTGGTTCCTATCCCGAGGAGCATCCGCACCTGCTGGCACGATCCCTCTATTCGACATGGTCCGATCTAGCCTTACGGCGATCGGCACCTTTGCCGATCAGCTTGCCTCCTGGTGGCGCCTGGGAGGCGCCGGAGAAGCTGCGGTCAATGATCGCGTCTTTCTGTTTCTTTTGACGTTACTCTGCTGGACCTCGACACTCTATCTCGGCTGGGCCGCGTATTCAGGGTTCGCCGTCTTTGTAGCGCAACTGCCAGTCGGCGCCGTTCTCGTGACACTCGTTGTGCTCGGTGGCCGTGGTCATGCTGAGGTCTATCTCTTTCTGGCAACAGCCTTGTTACTGACACTCCGAGTGCATATCTTGGGGTTGCAGCAACGGTGGAGCGCTGATGGGCTCGACTATCCGTCAGCAGCGCGTGGAGAGCTTGCTGCGACTGGCCTCTTATTCACTGCTATCGCTGGTGGGCTTGCTTTTGCCGCTCCCGCTTTCCCGAACAACCCAGTGGCAGTACGTTTCTGGGAAGTATTCAACACTCCCTGGAGTGCACTAGAACACAACGTAGGTAACGCCTTCTTAGGTGTTCGCCATCAGGTAGGAGGCAACAATGGACTCAGTCTCCGTTTGGGTGGACCAATCTCCTTTGGCAATAACAAGGTCGTGTTCTATGCCGCAACAGGTGAAGCACCACCACCGAACCCTTCAGAGCATCAGTTGGAAGATACAGGTTATGTTGAGCCTGAACATTATTTTGTAGGAGCTACCTACGCTACCTATAACGGTGCAGGATGGAGTTTAGGCTCAGCGACAACCGCCTCGCGCACGGGTGTGCCTCTGGAGCCGAATGGAAAGCCACTCTATCTCGGCGTTCCTAAAGGGCCGGGGAACGTATCACAGCGGGCAGCCAGCGTGCCGATCGTGTCGCCATCTCCGCCGGGCAGTAAGGTCGTCCAGCATATTGATCTCGTGTCAAATCCCAATAACTTGCTCTATGCGTACAACATGCCAGTAGCTACTGACCATCCCTACGGTATCGTCCAGATCGGTGGTTGGCCTGAGCGGCTCACATTGCCCGCTGGCACGAAGACGTATACTGTCGTGAGTATCAAGCCGGAGGTCACCGCACAAGACCTAGAGCGGGATAGCACCCACTATCCGAGCTGGATTGCCCCCTATCTCGCCATACCCCACGTACCTGCGAGAGTAGCCCAGCTAGCGAAAACTTGGGCGGGCAACGCGACAAACCCTTACACCAAAGCGATGAACATCGAGGCCCAGTTGCGGAAAATTCCGTACTCGACCAATATCGTGCCTCCACCTCCTGGCCACGATGCAGTGGATTACTTCCTCTTCGATGCGAAGCGTGGCTATTGCGAGTACTACGCTTCCGCAATGGTCGTCATGTTGCGCGAGGTGGGGGTTCCCGCTCGTATCGCCACCGGTTATGCCACAACAACGTATGACCGCCAGAAGGCCGCCTGGGTTATCTCAGAAAATGATGCCCATACGTGGGTACAGGTGTTCTTTCCCTCATATGGTTGGCTCAACTTTGAGCCAACTCCCGTAAACCCCGAGATCATTCGCCCCAATGTGTCCTCGGGTGGGGCTGTCGTTTCTCTATCAGTGCCTCGGTCCGTTGTGTCACGCCCGCTGTCATTTCTGACCACCAGCCTCGCCCGTGCCATTGAAGGCCTGATTGTTCTCTTGGTCATCACCGCGATGGCTTTGGGCATCCGTCGTCAATGGGAGCACGAGCTCTCTCCAGGTGACTATGTACAGTTGGTATACAGCCGGCTGTTGAGGAGTGGAGGGCGGCGAGGTTTGAGGAAGAGGTCCGATGAGACGCCTCTGGAGTACGGCCACCGCTTGGCATTGCTATTCGATCTTGATGAGACGGAGGTCGCGGAATCGGTCCGCCGGGTCACGCGCCTCTATACGATGAGTCGTTACTCACCTCGCAAGCTCACCGCTGCTGATCGGTTAGAGGTTATGGAGGCATGGCGCGTGCTGCGGTTTAAGCTATGGGGATTGCACCGGCGTGTGAAGGAATATGCCAAGCTTTCTGTTGCTTAGTCCGGATCATTCGCGCCGGTGGAGTTACGCTACAGCAACCCACATTGCCGGCTGGCCTACGCGCTTACCATCGGTTGCTTCCTTTCCAAGCTCCGAGTATGGCTAGCGGGCAAGCACAGTGTCGACATGATATACCGTAGTCACCTGTTTCCCTGGAACGTACCTCATACCCGTCTTCATCTCTCTCTCCATCTCTCCATCCTTTCGAAGGGGAGAGGAGCGAGGGCTAAGACCATTCTCCGCAACGCCGAAGGATACGATGCTTCCTGAGGCTTTTCGCTTGTATGGCCGGCTTGCTAAATAGTTTCCCAACGATCAAGAGCCCAGCCTAGTACTGCTTGACGGATCCATAGGCCGTTCTGTGCTTCGCGGAAGTAAGCAGAACGTAGATGGTGGTCAAGATCAGTCGGCAGTTCGGCTCCGCGCGGTAGTGGGTGCAGCAAGCACAGCTCAGGGTTATTCTGGACGGCAAGTCTCAAGTAGCTGGCCACTTGATGTGCCCACGAGGCCACGCTGTTTGTAGAAGGAGTGATGTAGACAGCGGCGAGATTCTTTGCCAGAGTCGGTAAGGCTGAGAGCGGCTGGATCTGGTGTTGCTGAGGCAGATTCATATCTGCTTCTTCCGAGATGAACCAGTGGAGGGTGATAGAAGGATAGGCTGCCAGAATATGGCGTAGCGATGTCACCTCGCGACGCGAAGGGTCATCGACGATGAGGCCAATCGCAAGGTGGTCCAGCGATCCAAAGACTTGACGGAGCGTGTAGAGATCGGCCAGCGCTTGCGTCGGATGTTCTCCATGCATTTGCCCAGCGTTGATGATAGGGATACGGCAGATATCGGCAACTTCCGGAGGGCTTGGCGACCAAGGGTGTCGCACGATGAGAATCTGGCAGAGGCTATCGATGGAACGTATCACATCGGCAACCGATTCTGCGATGTAGGGAAGCCCGTGGGCGCCGGTGACGTCGAGTACACGGCCGCCAAGGCGCATGGCCGCCGCTTGGAAGGAAGAGTGCGTCCTAATTGATGGCGCACCGAAGACGAGCCCGACAATACATCCATTGAGCAGCGGAGGGGATGCATCAGCTCCCCGAGTTTCAAGCTTTGCAGCTATTCCCAGTAAACGATCGATATCCGTCTTCCCGAGATCATCGACTTTCAATAAGTGCGGCACACGTTCCTCCCTCACCAACCAACTCTACTACGTATTCTTGCTCTGGTTTTCTTCGCCGACGAAAGTAGCACGTGTCCGTTTCTGTCGCTCTATCAGCTCCTTATAGTGCTGTTCTTCCCAGTGGCTATGCCCTGGCGTGTAGAATCTGTGAGCCTTGATCTCTCTGGGAAGATACTCCTGGAACACGAATCCTGTGGGCGATTCGTGAGGATAACGGTAACCCTGCCCCACGCCAACTGCTCGGTCATATGCGGTGGTGGCATTTCGAAGGTGAAGAGGTACGGGTAGGTTGAAAGTCTCATTGACCATTTTCGCTGCTGCTTGATAGGCGGCGAGTGCAGAGTTGCTTTTGGGTGCAAGCGCGAGGTACAAAGTTGTTTCCGCTAAGGGGAGGTAGCCTTCGGGCATGCCAATTGCCGCGACTGCAGCATGCGTCTGCGTTGCCAGCACGAGGGCGAAGGGGTCCGCAAGACCGATGTCTTCGCTTGCGAGCAAGACCATACGCCGGCCGATGAACAAAGGGTCTTCTCCTGCCTCGAGCATACGTGCGAGCCAGTAGATGGCTGCGTCAGGGTCTGATCCTCGCACACTCTTGATAAAAGCAGAAATGAGCTGGTAATGCCAATCACCGCTTCGATCATAGTGAAGCGCTTGGTGTTGGACAATTTGTTCAATGATCGTTCGCTCGATGATCTTCGCTGATGTCGTCTGAACGATGTCAGCGGCTGCTTCCAGGATATTCAATGCGGCACGGGCATCACCACTGGCTGTTTGGACGAGAAAATCGAGTGCCTCATGGCTCACTGTAAGGTGAGCGCTACCTAGCCCACGTTCTTCATCTGCTAAGGTCCGTGAGATGATCAGGCTTATATCTGCCGCAGAGAGTGGTTCGAGTTGTACGATACGGCAGCGGGATAGGAGCGCCGGTGTGAGGCTGAAACTGGGATTTTCCGTTGTCGCGCCTATTAATGTGATGGTTCCTTGCTCGATATGGGGAAGTAAAGCGTCTTGTTGCACTTTGGTAAAGCGGTGGATCTCATCGATGAAGGCAATTGTGGGCAGAGCGGTTGAGCGTTGATAGAGCTGCGCAGCATCGATGACACGGCGCAGTTCGCCGACTCCGTCAGATGTGGCGCTGAGACGGATGAAGCGAGCACGGGTCTGCAATGCGATAACTTCGGCTATGGTGGTCTTGCCCGATCCAGGAGGTCCCCAAAGGATCAAAGAGCCCAGACGGTCGCGTTCAATCAAACGACGGAGTATATGCCCTTCAGCAAGAAGCTTTTGCTGACCGGCGATCTCTTCCAGCGAACGAGGACGCATCCGCGTAGCAAGCGGAATGTGCTGCATGCTCTGAGCACCGCTAGCCGCTTCCGGGAAGAGCGAAGATTGGGATGTCAGCGACGCAGACGGCGGAATGCGAGGTTGTGAAGGCACTGCACCTCCCTTTTTTGCCCTCCCCTATGGTACCAATCAGTGCCCTTTCTCGTATGTCAATCGATGCTGGGGCAAAGCGAATTGCCGCTGTTACTAGCGGTGCTTTACCTCTTTCTGCTATACTCCTGGCCACATAAAGGGGCGCATAGCTCAGCCGGTTAGAGCGTTGCCCTGATAAGGCAAAGGTCCCTGGTTCGAGTCCAGGTGCGCCCACCGTTGCCCCGATAGCTCAGTGGATAGAGCGTCAGCCTCCGGAGCTGAAGGTCGCACGTTCGAATCGTGTTCGGGGCGCATCGTACCCATAGAGTGTTTAGCTCCACCAGAATAGGGCACCGAAAATCCCGTAGAGTCCGATCAGGGCCAGTCCTTCGAGCCAGTTGTATTCCCCGTCAAAGACGATCACAATATCGAGGACTGCCGCGAGCGCAAGGGCAACCACGAGGAGCGGCGACAGTACCAGGTTGAATGGAGTGGGACTTAGAAATACGCTCAGGATGACGAGGGCGGGTATTAAAGCTAGCGCGATCTGGAGCAGACTATTGAGGATGATCGCTAACGCATAATCTGGTTGAGCGCGGAGCGCCAACTGGATTCCCACCGCATGCTCCACAGTATTGGCGGCAAGTGCCACGATGACGAAGCCTGTGAATGATTGAGAGATGTGCAGCTTCACTATCGTTGCCGATGTGCTCGCTATGAACCAGTCTGATACGAACGCCGCTAGCACACTCGTCAGTAGCAACACGAAGATGATAGTGCGTAGAGGCCAGCTCTCACGTTGCTCGAGAGGCTGCTGGCGCGCGTGCGACTGGAGAGCATAGGTCATGCTGCCCACAAAGACAGCGAGGAGCATGAGGGCGATGGCTACACTCAAACTCTGAATATGTCTACTGACCGAGCTATGGATCTGCGTTGCCAGTGATGGAACGATAAGTGCAGCGACGCCGAAAAAAAACAACGTCGTAATAGTACGGGGCTGATCCGCATGGAATTTCTGAGCTCCGTGCTTGAGGCCTCCGGCAAGCATTGCACTTCCCAGGACGAGCAGCCCATTCGCGAGAATCGATCCCACAAGAGAGCTTTGAACGAGTTCTATCAGCCCTGCCCGTAACCCAAAGATACTGACGAAGAGTTCTGGTAAGTTCCCTAGCGCCGATTGCACGATACCTGTGGCTATCGGCGGTAGTCTCTGGCTTAGCTCATCGGTAACGTGTCCAATCGTTGCTGCCAGCAAGGCAAGGGCTATCGTTGCGGTACAGAAGGTCACTAAGGAAGGTGGCTGGAAGTATTCTGATACACCGGCCATTCCCGAGACGATGATCGATAGACTAACAAGTAGCTGGCTCTTTCTCTTCAGGAGTACATCCTTTCTGAGCGTCGACTTTCAAGACTGTACCTGTTGGGAAAGCAGGAATGCTCATCCTAAGAGGTAGAGTACAGAGCAAGTAATCTTCTTTTGGGAGTGTGGAAGGATGGCAGCGGCATGGCTGAGGGCAATTCGGAGACATCCAAACGCCCTGAGCGATCAATGGTTCGACGCCGGCGCAATCCCCGGGTAACGACCCGTACCGGCGATACAGGATACACCGACCTTCTCGGAGAGAAGGACGTGCCGAAGTATGACGACCGGGTGGAAGTACTAGGAACCCTTGATGAAGCGAACTCGGCACTCGGTGTAGCACGGGCAATGACGCGACACCAAAGGCTAAAGCAGATTGTCTATGATCTACAGAGTAATCTCTATCTCGTCATGGCAGAAATAGCAACAGTAGATCGCCTACTTCCTAATCAGCCAACTGTTAGCGATGAACAGATCGGCAGCGTGGAAGAATTGATGGAAGAGATTAAGAACCAGATCGAGCTACCCCACGGATTCATCACCCCAGGTGCTACACCGGTTGGAGCAATGCTCGACGTTGCGCGCGGGGTAGTGCGCCGAGCCGAACGCCTGACGGCTTATCTTACGCATCACGGTGCTATCCCGAATCCCCGCGTCCTTGTTTTCCTTAACCGTGCTTCGGATTTTCTGTTCGTCTTAGCGCGTTACGAGGAGTTTCTCGAAGGTCGTATACCGGATCGTCCCCGCCGTCGAGGGCATCAGCCCCATCCTGGACAGGAGATGCTCTTTGCCGAAGAAGAGCTTGCTACCCTACAAGCTATGGGACGCCAGCGCTCACAAATGTAATAAAAAGGTAAAAATGTTGACCAACTGTGACAGAAACGGGCTGATTACAGTCTTGGCACTACCCTCTGAAGGACCTTAGCGTGCTATACTCAGCGCGCGGATGAGGAGGAGTGCACTCCAAGTGGTGCGTCTCATCGTTCGCTCTCCGTGTAGAGTTGCTGCGAGTGTGTCTTGCAAGCAGGGAATTCTCGTCAGTTCCTTTGGGGCTGGCGCTAGCAGCGTCGGAGCAATCACGATGAAAGCGATTGCGCTCGGCGAGCGCACAATTGCTGACTTGCGCTCGATCGCCAAGAATTATCATATTCCTAACTATTGGAATCTGAGGAAGCAGGATCTCATCGAGCAGTTGGTTACTGCTCAGCGCGCCCGTGGAGAGATTCCTCCTCAGAGTACTGAATCTGCGGTAGCGGTAGCTGATTTGTCAATGGCGCAACCTCCCCAGAAGAAGATGCCGCCGTCCGCGGTCTGCGTGGAAACCAAGGTTGAACCTCTCTCTCACGATGTTAAAAGCGTGCAGGGCAATGGATCGGTAGTGCTCGGAGAGAAAGGAGAGCTGGTAGAAGCTACTGCTCCGCAGGGCGAAGCTCTGACAATTGGTGAACCAGATGCTACTCCGGCTCCTCCTGAGACCATAACACCGATCACGATGGTTGAAGAAGTTGTCGAGCCACATATCTTTGCTCACGGTATCCTCGAAGTGGGCGAAACCGGGCACGGCTTCCTTCGAACGTTGCGGTATCTGCCGGGGCCGGATGATATCTATGTCTCGCAGTCGCAGATTCGACGCTTCGGTTTGCGTACAGGAGACCTCATACACGGTCAAGTTCGCCTCCCCAAGGAAGGGGAACGGTTCTACAGTCTGCTCCGTGTCGATAGTGTCAACGAGAAAGATCCAGAATCAGCACTTCAACGACCGCTGTTTGAGAGCTTGACACCGATTTTCCCTCAGGACCAGTTGAACTTAGAGACGAGTCAGCAAAATCTCTCTCAGCGTCTGATTAATCTCGTTGCGCCAATTGGTCGAGGCCAGCGCGGTCTCATCGTGTCTCCGCCGAAAGCCGGCAAAACAATGCTTCTCAAGCAGATCGCCAATGGCATTACCGCTAATCATCCCGAGATCTATCTCATGGTTTGCCTCATTGGTGAGCGGCCTGAAGAAGTTACTGATATGCGTCGTTCCATTCAGGGTGAGGTGGTCAGTTCTACATTCGATGAGGATACGGAGAACCACACCCGAGTGGCAGAGATGGCTCTGGACCGCGCCAAGCGCCTTGTAGAGATCGGGCGAGATGTCGTGATTTTGCTCGATTCGGTCACTCGTCTGGTGCGCGCTTACAATCTTGCCGTTCCCCCGAGTGGTCGCACCCTCACTGGTGGCGTCGATCCTTCGGCATTGTACCCACCGAAAAAGTTTTATGGAGCGGCACGGAATCTGGAAGAAGGCGGGAGCCTAACAATTATTGCCACCTGCCTCGTGGATACAGGTAGTCGTATGGATGAAGTCATTTACGAAGAGTTCAAAGGCACTGGGAACTTGGAAATTCACCTTGACCGGCGGCTAGCGGAACGCCGCCTCTTCCCCGCTATCGATGTGCTGCGTTCGAGCACGCGACGGGAAGAGTTGTTGCTCGGTGAAGCGACTTTACGTCAGGTGTGGCTCATACGTCGGATGTTACAGCAGATTGGCGAAGGCGGTTATGAGCAGTTGCTCCGAGCCATGTCGCGTACAACGAACAATCAAGAGTTCCTCCGATCACTCACGAAAGATTCCCTTTAGTTTTTCCGGTGAGCACGCGGACATTTTCCACGCGAGGCGTGCTGCTCGTCTTACTGCGCTAATGTCCCACCCAGAGCCTTGCCCATTTTAGGCCGCTGGGGCTGACCTTGTAGCCGGTGAGCTAGGCGGCTGATTCTTGTTGCCTTGCCGTCGATACCGATTGATCAAGTACAAGCCCAGAGGGATGCACAGGAGGATAGCTACGATGGCAGTGAGCTGTGCCTGTTTAAGACCCCAGAGCGTGATGCTGTTGTCTCGAACGAAGAAGACGCCGAATTGGGTGATCGAGTACGCGATGACGTAGATCACCGAGAGTAGACCGGGCACCTGAATGTGCGTTCGTAACACCCATACAACTGCAAAGACCAGCAGTGAGAGAAAAAGCTCGACGAGATTTGCTGGAAAAACACGGTGGTTGAGATATTGAGGCGCAATGAATGAATGAGGGTTCGTATAGATAAAGGCAAACCAACCCTTCGTCGGATAGCCGACGATATCACCATTGACGATATTGCCCACCCGTCCGAAAGCCTGACCCAATGGCAAACCCACAACCAGAGTATCCATAAGTCGCCAGAAGTTAAGATGGCGACGCCAGCAGAAGATGCCAATGGTGATGAACCCCGCCACGATTGTGCCGTAAAACGCCATTCCACCTTGCCAGGTGGCCAGAATATACTGCGGATGGGTGAGGTAGTATCCGAAGTTATTCTGAATGACGTAGTAGAGGCGTCCCCCGACGATACCGAAGACGATGAGCCAGGTCGCAAGTGCGTAGACTGTTTCTTTGCCGAAACCCGTACGCTCTGCCTCTCGGGCATCGATCCAAAGACCCACCGCGATGCCGATGCCGATCATGAGACCATACCAGCGAAGAGCAATAGGGCCGAGCTGCAGGAGGACTGGGTTGAGTCCTATATGCACTGGGAACATATGTGCCTACCCTCTTTTTGACTTCTCAATGTACCAACCCGCCGGAGACAGTCCAAAGAACCGTTCGCTTGTACATCTCCTCATTCGAAAGAATCCCTACCTTAAACTACTTTATCTTGCATCGAATCGCGAAAGTTGCTACATCTTTTGGCGCATCACTTTTTCGGATGGCGCCTTGTCGGGACTACAGCTCTACGCGGCCGGCAATTTCTAGTGTACATGGTATACGAGAGAAGATTGCGGCTCGCCAGCTTCGTAGAGACCGAGGGTAAACTTGATTCAGTCGGTATAGGAGAAGATATCTCGAGCCCGGATCATTCGCGGAGGTGGAGTATGGCACCGGTTAGCCACCCACGTCGTCATCTCCCCTCTCCATCCTAAAAGGATGAGAGGGGAGCGAGGGGCGGGGCCGTTCTCCGCAGCGCAGACAGGGTAAGAACTGGTGGACAATCCGGGCCAGGGCTCAGGTAATGGAGAGGTACGATGTGATGACGGCAGAGGGAGCGACGAGGTATGGTAGCTGAGGCGCATAGTGGCACGCTATTCGATAGCGACCTTTTAGTAAACCAGGCGCAAGAAGCCCGATCCGCCAGCAGGCTCCTTGCTCACTCTTCAGATGCCCAGCGGTCCCAGGCATTGTACCGTCTGGCAAGCTTGCTACGAGAACAGGTAGATGAGCTCTTACAGACGAATGCCCTCGATGTCGAGTCTGAGCGGGAGCAAGGGGCATCTGCCTCCTCCCTCGATCGATTGGCGCTCACAGCGAGCCGGGTAGATGCGATGGCCACGAGTGCTGAGCTCGTTGCTCGTCTTCCGGATCCCCTCGCCGAGCAAGGCCCCTTCCGTCGCCTGTCGAATGGATTATGGGTGGGCCAGCACCGTGTACCTTTTGGAGTCATCGGTATCATTTTTGAGGGCCGTCCCAATGTGACCATAGATGCCGCATCGCTTTGCCTCAAGGCAGGGAATGCCGTGCTTCTCCGTGGTAGTAGAAGTGCACGGAAGTCGAACCAGGCCCTTGTCGATCTGATACAGCGATCCTTGAAGGACGTTGGCCTGCCGGAAAGCTGTGCCCAAGGTATTTCTGCCGAGTCGCGAGAAACCGTAGCGGCGCTCTTGAAGCTCCGGGGGCTGGTCGATCTGGTCATACCACGTGGTGGACGTCATCTGATCGATTTCGTGGTGGAAAATGCCCAGGTGCCGGTCATCGAAACTGGTGCTGGTGTTTGCCATACCTATATCGATCGTTCGGCAGATCCCGGAAAGGCCGAACAGATTGTCGTTAATGCCAAGGTGCGCCGCCCCTCTATCTGCAACGCCCTGGATACTGTGCTGATTGATCGGGCAGTAGCCCAAGAATACTTGCCGGTAGTAGCGAGAGCTTTGATCTCCCATAGTGTTACGCTGCATTGCGATGAGGAGGCCTATGCTTGTCTCATTGCTCACGGGCTGAACCTTCATCATGTAGAGCCCGCGCTTGCATCAGATTGGGGTAAGGAGTATCTTTCGCTGGATGCTGCCGTAGCTGTAGTTGACGGTATCGATGGAGCTCTTGAACATATAGCGACCTTTGGTTCTGGCCATTCTGAAGCGATCATTGCTGAACACTATCCGACGGCGATGCGTTTTCTCCAGGAGGTAGACGCTGCGGCGGTCTACCTCAATGCCTCGACACAGTTTACCGATGGCGGCGAGTTCGGTTTGGGAGCTGAAATAGGGATAAGTACGCAGAAATTACACGCTCGTGGTCCGATGGGGCTCCGGGAGATTACCACCTACAAGTGGGTCATTCTTGGAGATGGACAGGTTAGGCCACGGTGAGAGAAGCAGAGGTCGCTTTGCGTAAGACGGCACTGTGGGCGGAGCACGTGGAGCTTGGTGCGCGCATGGTGTCATTTGCCGGATGGAGTATGCCACTTCAGTATGGAGGAGGATCCTTGCGGGAGCATGTGGCAGTACGCTCAGCCGTTGGTCTGTTCGATATCAGCCACATGGGGCGGGTCTTTGTTCGAGGAGAAGATGCATTACCCCTTCTTGAGCAGACGACAACGAACTGGGTGGCGCACCTGCAAGAAGGAGAGGCACACTACAATCTACTCTGTCGTCCAGATGGAACGACCATTGATGATATCCTTGTCTACCGTCTGTCCGGAGGCTTTTTCCTCGTACTCAATGCGAGTAACAGAGAGCGCGATCTCGCATTTCTATGCGAGCATAGTCGATCGAAAGCTTTCTTCGATGACGCTACGATGCGCACGGCGATGCTCGCGGTTCAGGGCCCTCGTGCCCTCGAAGCGATAGCAAGCGTCGCTCCTGAAGGTTTTCAGCCTCCACATCGCTATCACCTCACTCAAGTGCATTTAGCTGGTGGTGATGTCTTCCTTTCCCGAACTGGATATACGGGAGAAGACGGCGTCGAAATCATTGTGGATAACGATCGGGCAGAAGTGACATGGCGAGCACTATCAGAAGCAGTGCGTAAGTTCGGTGGCCAGGTTTGCGGCTTAGGAGCTCGAGATACGCTACGGATGGAAGCAGGTTTGCCCCTCTATGGCCATGAGCTTGATGATACGACGACTCCACTAGAAGCAGGACTGGATCGATTCGTTGCCTTCGACAAGGGAAAATTTCTTGCACGTGAAGCTTTGATGCAAGAGCGGATCCGTGGTTCGCAACGCCGCCTCTGGGGACTTCGACTCACCTCGCGGGCAGTGGCTCGACAGGGCTTCCCAGTGTTGCGTCATAGCCAGCCTATAGGTGTGGTTACCAGCGGAGCTTTTGCCCCGACAGTTCATATGAGTATTGCCATGGCGTACCTTCACCCTGATAGTACGAGAGATGATGAGGTGCAGGTGACAATACGTCAGGAGGGTGTTACGGCTGTCGTCTCTACATTACCGTTTTATCGGCGGCAACGTGTTCGGCGTGGGAAGGGGTGATACGTGAAAGTTCCTAAAGACTGTCGCTATACCAATGAGCATGAGTGGGCGCATCGTAATGGTGATCTCGCTACTGTTGGCATCACCGACTACGCCCAGGAGCAGTTAGGTCCTGTAGTGTTTGTAGACCTTCCTGAAGTAGGGGCAGCAGTAGTTGCCCATCAGTCTTTTGGAGCAGTAGATAGCCAGAAGGCTTCATCGGAGCTTTTCGCTCCCCTGACCGGCACGGTTGTCGAAGTCAACACTCGTTTAGCAGACGAGCCCGAGCTGGTCAATGATGATCCATATGGTGAAGGGTGGATGATTCGCGTACATATGGCTGATACTCACGAATTTGAATCATTACTCACCGCCGAGCAATATAGCCGGTCGATAGCAGCGAACGGACACTGACCGTGTCTTATACCCCTCATACCTCCGAAGATCGGTTACGCATGCTCTCTGCGATCGGTGCCAGCGAAGTCGCCGATCTGCTTGCGGTTATCCCTGGAGCAGAACGCAGCGAGCCGCTGCGCCTTCCCCAACCCCTGACTGAGCTCGAACTGCAACGGCACTTGCGGTCCCTGGCGGAGCAGAATCGTCATACGTTACAACTCTCGTCATTCCTCGGAGGAGGGGCATATTCCCACTTTATCCCCGCTGCAATACCCGCATTGTCACTCCGAGGTGAGTTTGCCACTTCTTACACGCCATACCAGCCGGAGGTGAGCCAAGGCACGTTACAGGCGATGTATGAATTCCAAAGCATGGTCTGCGCTCTTACGGGTCTTGAAGCCGCTAATGCTTCGGTATATGACGGCGCTACAGCACTTGCCGAAGCGACGGTCATGGCTCGGAATATCACTGGCCGTGATATCATTGTGGTCCCGCGTTCACTGCATGCGCACTATCTATCGGTGTTGCATAGCTACCGCGTGCCTTTGAGAATAGTTGGGGACAGCATCTTCCCTCATTTTCTCTTCGATCTGGCTAGTGGGCCCTCAGCTCTGGATGCTTCGGTCGCTGCTGTTGTCGTTCCCAGCCCGAATACCTTCGGACGGCTTGAGGACTGGTGTCGCTTTGCAGAGCTGGCCCATGCTGTAGGGGCACTACTCATAGCCGTATTTTACCCCATCGCTTTGGGATTGCTTGAAAGCCCAGGGGCTTGTGGTGCCGATATTGCCGTAGCTGAAGGGCAGCCTCTAGGTATTCCCGTGTCTTTCGGCGGGCCTAGCCTCGGAATTATGGCGACACGGCAACGATATCTACGCCATTTGCCCGGGCGGATCGCCGGGGTAGCAGTCGACCGTGATGGGAAGGAAGGCTTCGTTCTCACCCTCCGGGCGAGAGAACAGGACATTCGACGCGATCGCGCATCTTCGAATATTTGCACGAATCAGTCGCTGTTGGCTCTCCAGGCGGCAATGTACCTGTCCTTGCTCGGCCCTCAGGGCTTGCATGAAGTGGCAGAGATCTGCCTGCGCCGGGCGCATTATCTCGCCCAGCGTATCACGTCGCTGCCAGGCTTCACCTTGATGGAAGGTCCGTTCTTCAATGAGTTCGTTGTACGCTGCCCAATTGCAGCAGAAGAGCTGGCTCAGCGTTTACTCCCGTATGGCATCTTGGCCGGAATACCCCTCGGCAGATGGTTTCCAGAACTCGCTGACTGCTTACTCATATGTGTCACCGAGCTAAACACTCGACAAGATCTCGACGACTACGTCTCGTGTCTGGAAAGGCTGGGACTATGACGGCAGAGGCGATGCAGTCTCCGGCGTTCGCAAATATTCGCGCCGAGTCTTATATCTTTGACGTAGGGGCTCCAGAGCGTCGGGGAATTCGTTTCTCGAAAGCCGATGTTCCCGAGGAGCCGCTCGATAACCTTGTTCCCCCTTCTTTTCAGCGTAAGACTCTACTTCATCTCCCGGAGGTCTCTGAACGTGATGCCGTCGGCCACTTCACTAGGCTATCGCAGTTGAACTTCAGTATAGATACCACCATGTATCCGCTAGGGTCGTGCACGATGAAATACAACCCGAAGGTCAACGATGCGATAGCCAGTCTTCCCGGGTTTTCCCATATTCATCCTCTCCAGCCTGTCGAGACCGTGCAAGGAGCCCTTCGCCTACTCTACGAGCTACAAGGGTTTTTAGCAGAGATTGCCGGTATGGATGCTTGTACGCTTCAGCCCGCTGCTGGTGCCCATGGCGAGCTTACAGGAATGCTGATGATCCGTGCTTATCACGAATCACGAGGGGAGCATCAACGAACCATCGTTCTTGTTCCAGCTTCTGCCCACGGTACGAACCCGGCTACCGCTCACATGTGCGGTTACACCGTTCGCGAGATCCCTTCATTAGGGGATGGCAGTATTGATCTGGCGGCTTTGGAAAGAGCCCTTGATTCTTCCGTAGCAGCCCTGATGCTTACGAATCCCAATACATATGGCCGGTTTGAGCACCACGTCGCAGAGGCTAATGCCTTGGTTCATCGCGCTGGTGCTCAGGTTTACGGTGACGGTGCCAATATGAACGCGATCATGGGGATAGTTCGCCCAGGGGATTTGGGCTTTGACGTCCTTCATTTCAACACGCATAAAACGTTCTCGACGCCTCACGGCGGTGGTGGTCCCGGCGCCGGCCCAGTGGCCTGCCGGGCCCACCTAACACCTTACTTACCCAATCCACAGGTCGTTCTCCACGAAGGAATCTACCGCTTTGGGGAATCGCCCGAATCTATCGGCCGCGTGCGCGCATTTTGGGGTAGTTTTGGTGTTCTTGTTCGTGCCTATGTCTATATACTCGCCCATGGTGCTGAAGGTCTTCGCCAGATTAGTGAAGACGCTGTTTTAGCGGCGAACTATCTGCGTGTACAGCTCCAAGATCTCTATCCCGCTCGCTTCGATGGCCCCTGTATGCATGAGACGCTGTTGCAAGCTACTCGCTGGCGTGATGCTGGTGTGACTGCTCTTGATATCGCGAAGCGACTACTCGACTATGGGTTTCACGCGCCGACGATGTACTTTCCATTGGGTGTACCGGAAGCGCTCCTGATCGAGCCTACAGAGACTGAAAGCATAGAGATGCTTGATCATTTCGTACATGCCATGCGCGCCATTGCCCAAGAGGCGGAGTCCGATCCTAGGTTGGTACGCACTGCGCCGCATAGCGCCCCTTATCGGCGTTTTGACGAAGTAGCTGCAGCCCGTCGTCCCAATATATGTTTTCCAGGTTGCCTATAGCCTTAAGGAGTACTATGGATGGTAGGAGAAGCGTCTACTGCTCAGGACATTTCGTGGGATTTGTCCGATTTGTTTTCTGGCCCAGATGATCCACGAATCAATGAAGAGCTCGCTTGGTTACAACAGGAGGCTGAATCGCTTGCGGCCACGTACCGAGGGAAGATCGCTGTTCCTGGCGGCCCTATCCCTGAGGCGCTTCTCACCGCGCTCCAACGCTTCGAATCGTGGTCTGAACGTGCTAATCGTGTGGCTGGTTATCCCGCACTGCTTTCCGCTTCCGACACGACGAATCATCTTTATCGGCAATTAGAAGCCCGCATCGACGAGCAGATGACAATGCTAACAAACATCATCCTCTTTTTCGATCTAGAGTGGCGGATGCTTGCTGACGCCGACGCCGAAGCACTCATGGCCCACCCTCTGTTGGAGCACTATGAACACTATCTACGGCGGGAACGGCAGTTTAAGCCGCATACGCTATCAGAACCTGAAGAAAAACTGCTCAATGAAAAGCAGCTCACCGCTTCCCAGGCCTGGCAGCGGTTGTTTGACGAGCAGGTGTCGGCGATGACGTATCACCTGGAGTGGCAAGGAGAAGCACGAGAGCTGACTCAATCCGCCATTCTCTCGCTGCTCTATAGCCCAGAACGAGAGCTTCGCAAGCAAGCGCACGAGGTCTTTTACAATACCCTCGAACCGAAAGCCCCATTGCTCACCTATGTCTACGAAACCCTCGTCCAGGATAAGCTCATTAATGATCGTCTGCGCTCATTCAGTTCACCTATGGCCAGCCGCCACCTCGCTAATGAGGTTGATGGAGCAGCGGTTGATGCAATGATGCGCGTCGTGGAAGAGCACTATCCGCTTGCCCACGAATACTTTCAGTTGAAGGGAGACCTGCTCGGTGTCCGCCCTCTGAAAATCTATGATCAGTATGCTCCACTGAGTCACGATCAGACGAAAGTGTCCTATTCAGAAGCTCGGGAGATTATTTTGACAGCGCTTGCAGTAGCATCTCCGGACATGATGAGCATGGCCCGCCGGTTCTTCGACCAATTGTGGATTGACGCTGATCCCCGCCGGGGGAAGCGCGGTGGGGCTTTCTGCATGGGGATATCGCCCAAAATACATCCGTATGTACTCTGTAACTATACAGATACAGCTCGTGATGTGATGACGGTGGCACATGAGCTTGGCCATGGGTTGCATGACATATTGGCAAGTGAACAATCGATGTTCAATTACTATCCGGTGCTCCCCCTCGCCGAAACCGCCTCTGTATTTTCTGAGATGCTTACCTTTGACCTCCTGGCACAACGCGAGAATGATCCTCGGCGCCGGCTCGCTTTGGTCGGTGGCAAAGTCGAAGAGATCTTTGCTACCGTCTTTCGCCAGAATGTGCTCACGCGGTTCGAACAATCAGTTTTTGAAGCACGAAAACAAGGGCGCTTCACCGCTGAGCAGCTCGCTGACCTGTGGATTGCTGCCAACCACCCCTACTATGGTCAGAGCGTTGAGTTGACGGACGAATATCGCCTAGGATGGTCATATATACCGCACTTTATTCATACCCCATTTTATTGCTACGCCTACGTATTTGGAGAGCTTCTCGTCCTCTCCCTCTATGCGATGTACCATTCTGAAGGAGAGGCCTTTATTCCTCGCTATTTGAGCATATTGCGTGCTGGTGGCAGCCAACCACCTGATCATATCCTCAAACCACTCGGCATCGACATCAAGGATCCAGCATTTTGGCGACAGGGCTTCTTCGAGCTCCGTCGGATGATTGGTTGGGTGCGAGGTCTCGTTACAGAGATTTCCAGCGTCGACTCATAACCCCCGTCTCATTGAGCTACTGTGAAATATTTATAGTAACTGCGGTCTCATCACCCGTGATTCGCTGTCAAAGACCGGCTCACGATATATCAGATTCATCATGATTGGCTCATTTGCAATACTTTTCGTTACGCACTGGCTGTATAGTGGTGGTAAATGAAAAGATATCTATGGTGCGTTCATTGGGAAGATAGCATCGCTGAACTCAGTGGATGCAAAGGAGGAGGGTAAAAACCGTGCGTATACGCTTACGTCTATCCCGCACGACTGCGGCAGTAGCTGCTGGGATGGCTCTCCTCATCGCCTTTGCGGTTGCTCCATTATCTCTCGTCGCATATGGCCAGACGGCCGGACCGCTACCCTTGTGTGCTCCGGGTAGCACTGCGCCCGGATGTGGTTCTAACACGAGCGGCACCCCATACCAACCGATGTCCTGCATTGGGCTTGGTGCATTCCCATTTGCTACCGCCGTGCAATATCAAGTTTCTCAAGGCCCATTGCCTCCTGGCGTCAGTAACAGCCAGGTGACTTTGCCTCTGCCGCCGCAAGTGCTCGCTGCTGCCGGTGGTGATCTTGAAAACATCGTTGTATTCCAACAGGAAGCTAATGGAGCAGTTGTACCCCTCGGCATCACATTCAATAGTGCCGCTTCGACCATAACGCTCAACGCAGTACCAGGGGCGACTTATATTATCGCCGCCTTAGCGCCCACCTCTCTACAGACGATCACCGGCGTTGTGCAGTCCTATCAAGCAGCAAGTGGCCAATTGGTGCTACAGACGGCTCAAGGATCACTCACTGTGCTCGTGTTTGGTTCGAGGGCAATCTCCTATACTCCAGGAGCCCATGTCACTGTTGATGGTGTGCCTTCGCTCGCTCGCTGCCCCAATGTCCGTCAAGTTTTGGGAGTTGCGATACGCCCGGTTAAGCTGGTGCTGCCATTGGCTTTACCTCATACTGGACTCGGCGGTACTGCAGCTCAATAGCCGGGAAAGCTCCTCCAGTCCGTAGGAGATAAGTGGTCGCCTGTTACGCGAAGCCGTTCCTTTCGTCTTACACTAGGACCTATAGTGGCGAAGGAGCTGTGATGGGTGATTTGCTTTCACGTGGAATAGAACAGCGTACAATAGAAGCTCCGCAGCCCCTGACCTTCGAGTGGGTCTATTCCCGTTACTACGGACATATCTGTAGTTATCTCCAACGGCTTATTGATAATGTCGATGATGCACAGGATCTTGCTACGACGACATTCGAAAAGGCCTACCGCAATTGGGGGAAGGTTCCCCAGGATAACTTTCTCCCGTGGCTCTACCGAATTGCGACTAACACGTGCCTTGATGAGCTACGTCGCCGTCGCCTCATCCGGTGGCAGCCCTTAGATGCCTTCGTCTCTTTTTTCCATCCACGCCAGGTTGCGCGAGACAACCCTGAGCGTGATGCTATTCGTGGCGAACAGCAAGCGCTTATTCGTCACGCGTTGGATCGGTTGAACGCACGGCAACGTGCAGCGCTTCTGATGCGGGAATGTGAAGATCTATCCTGTGAAGAGATTGGCATAGCACTAGGTATTTCGAAAGAAGCAGCAAAGCAGTTACTCTTTCGCGCCAGACAACAGTTGAAGGCTCAGTATCTTGCATTGGGAGGAGAGCCTCTTGATGGCTAGTGTTGCTCCTTCTCATCTTGATGCCATGACCTTATCATTTTATTACGATGGAGAGCTCGACTCTCCAGAACGATCAGCAGTAGCATTGCACTTGGAAACGTGCTCCGCTTGCCGTCAGGAGCTTGCAACCTTGCAATGGTTTGGAGAAGCTGTTCATCGAGCAACTACCCCTCTTCGTGTCATTACCCCTGCTCGGCCGTTGCAGAAAGATACCCAGGCGCGTGATATCCGGCGATATGCCATCGCTCTCGTTGCTGGTTTAATGGCTATCCTTGTCGTCGTTGTACATACGGTTCTAGCCGTGACTGCACCTCTCTTTGCCGTATTGCCGCCTTCCGGGAATACACGCGTCGCTGTGAATCAGGCGCTCACCGTATCATTTGCTCATCGGATTAATGAGCCTTTATTTGCCTCGAGCCTAATCGTGCAGCCGGCAACTCCTTTTCAGCTCACATGGGAGCCGGATGGATCAGCGCGTATCATCCCCCTCGTGCCCTGGAAACCCTGGTCAACGTACACCGTATCAGCCATCGTTCAAGAAGCTGCTGTGGGTCCTGTTGCCACGGTCCAGCCTGCGACGCTAGCGGTATTTCGAACTGAAGATGCGCTGATTGCTCCTTCAGCGCAGTCTTCCCTATCGATCCGCTCGCGGCTCTCAAATGCGTTATCATTGCTCCGTTCGTTCTGGCACCGGAATCCTGAGCCCTCTGTGACATCAAATCGATCGCCGTTTTCTGCCAACCGTGCCGCACTCCAGCAACGAGCAGGCTTTCAAGAACCATCATCCGGCCTGGGCTGGCACTCGGAATCCCGCTGTGTAACAATCAGCGATCAGCGAGTTGCCAAGATGTGGCAAACTCATGCTGATGTACAAAATGCTCTTGGATGCCAGGTGCAGACGGCGCAGCCTGTGAGCGTGTTCATACAGCACTTTTCTCACGGTGATCTTCTCTTGCTCCCTCACTACCATCTAGCGATTATGCTAAGCCCTAATGGCCTTTGGTTGCCGGTAGGTGTTGTAAAAGAGAGCCCTAATCTGAATGCTTCTGGCAGCAATGGCGTGTCGCTCGATCAACTAGTCAATTCAGGGATCCGCGGCGTTCTCGGATCTCCCCAGAGTACAGGATACGCTTACCCAGGGGCATTGTTGAACTTTGCCCACGGTTTCGCGCTGACAACGGACCAAGGTGCACTACTCCTCAGTAACTCTGGATTGTGGCAGCGGATTAGTGAGAGTTCGTCTCCTCCGAGCACGGGGCAGGGCATATCTCCAGCACCTAGGGGCGCTCCTTCTTTTTCGGTACTGATACGCTCTCCGATGATTTTCGGTATAAGGCAAGATTCCACAGATGTCCTGTGGCTGGATCGCTGGTGCGATCAGTGTGTAGACAATGCTCCAGTACCCTGGGATGTCGCTACCCTCACCAAATTCAGTTCAGCGCATCACCAGCATATCGCCGCTAACACTCAATCGCTACTTCACTGGCCCTCCGAATATATTGAACGCGCTTTTCAGGCAGGTTCTTCGCCGTTTACTCAAGAATCTATTCCCCGAAAGTTAGGGGAAGCGTTGCCTCAGACAACGATCGGTAGCAGCCCAAGAGATAGAGAGTCGCTGGGCTGGTCTCCCGGCCAGCAACAAGTGAGTGATCAGTCAATGGTGAAACCTGCGTTTACCGCGTGGCCAGCGCCTTAGGAGGGCTAGAGCATTCTTTGACAGTACTCCACGAGAGCTGAAGCGGAGAAGCCTACCTGTAACCTTTACTCTTCTGCCGCACGTTTACGAGTGAGTTTCAAGATGTTAAGAAAGTATTGTTCAGAGTTGAGATAGCTCGGATTGCGGCGGAGATATTTGCCAACAACTGCTAGAGGATGGAGCTTCATCATTTCACCGACAATTTGATCGCCGATCTTTGGAGCGCTGTATTGTGCAATGACGACGATTGGTTTCTGCTGGAAAGTGAAAACGGAATCGCACATCGCTTCATATTTTAGGATATGAGCCGGAGTTGCTACTCCGTCTGCCAACCACGACATCTCGATCACAAGGCGAACTCCTTCAAGCCGTCGATTGAGAGCTTGGTTGATCAACGTAAGGTGAGATGCGAGAAGAAAGTAAGGATCGAAGCGATTGCGAGCAAGATACGCGGATCGGTCATCCACAAAGAGAATCTGATCGGCTTCCTTAAGCGGAAGCAAGAAGGAGGGATGCTCTTTTGTCAAGAGCTGTTCAATTTGCTCCGCCATCGCCTTCGGGCCGATATAGATACATAACTCTCGATACGGCACCGGATCGGCACTGATTAGTGATGCAGCTAACTGAGCAGCTTCATCAGCTCGAGAATATACCTGGCACAGGTGAGAACTGAGCGGAATCTCCTCACGCTTACCAAAAACAACGATGCGCACTCGCTTTCCCTTACCTGCGCAATACAACTCCCGCGTTTCGTCTCGGTTGTGAACCTCTGGTGAGAGAAAGAGCCAGAGTGGATCGCCCCACTACGCTCTCACAGATTCGGCAGTATATGAGGAGTGTCAGGGAGTGTCAAGCAAGTGGAGCGTCGGTAAGAGGTCAGATTGTTAGGATAGCGAAGCGGCGTAGTTGACAGGAGAGTGTTGGGAGGGCACGATAGCGGGCGTCGGCCTTTGTCGGTACGGCTTCAGCCTGACTTGGACTTGTGGAATACTGTGACAGTGGGGGGAAGCCCGCTGGAAGGATTCCTCTATATGTTATTCAATGTCGCACAGTTGTTAAAAGCACCTATCGGAACAGTAAGACAGTTCCATGTTGATGAAGAGTTCGACAAATACTCTGATATCAACTTTGTCAGTCCGATACGTGGTACGGTAACGCTCCTGCGTGTGAACTACGGTGTGCTGGTGAAGGCGAGATTGGAAGCCGATGTGCGATTGGAATGTAGCCGGTGTTTGGAGGAGTTCGATCAGACAATTGCGTTTCCTTTTGAGGAACGATTTGTACCGACCGTAGATATTGACACCGGATTGCTTGTGCACGATCCTATCGAAGATCAAGATGACGAGGATGTCTTTGAAATTGACAAATTCCACCATATAGACTTACACGAGGCAGTTCGCCAGCATGCCCTGCTTCGACTCCCGCTTCAGCCCCTGCATGATGACAACTGCCTGGGCTTATGTCCGTCGTGCGGTAGCAATCGCAATTGGGGGCAATGCCATTGTGAGGACCAGATGGAGCTGGATGCTCGCTGGCGAACACTGGGAAAACTACTGGGAGGCTACAGTTAGAACCGCCGCAGAGTGGCGCTAGTTTGGTACACTTCCACTCTTACAGGAGAGAGGAAGTTATAACTGTGACCGGAGTTCCTAAGAAACGTGTTTCCCAACGACATCAAGGAGAGCGACGTAGCCAGATTCGCCTCAAACTTCCAAGCTTGGTCACATGTCCTAATTGCCATCGCTTGCGCTTGCAGCATCACGTATGTCCTTCCTGTGGCTACTACCGTGGACGTAAAGTCATCGAGACTGCCGCAGAGCGACGTCGTTCGCAACGGTAATAATCTAAGTAGACATGAGTTTTGACCAGTGTTTAGCCGTCTTTTCATAGCTAATCGCGGAGAAATCGCTGTCCGAGTGGTGCGTTGTTGTCGTGAACTAAGTATTGAGTCTATCGTTGCTTTTTCGGAGGCGGATCGCGATAGTTTGGCGGTGAAGATGGCTGATCACGCAGTGTGTATTGGCCCTGCGGTTAGCAGTAAGAGCTATCTCAATATTCCCAATATCGTTCAAGCAGCGCTGCTCACAGGTGCAGAAGCAATCCATCCAGGAGCGGGGTTTCTCGCCGAAGATCCTCGTTTGGCGGAGGTGTGCGAGCGCTACGGTCTTGTTTTCATAGGACCTCCGGGACACGTGCTGCGCGCTGTTGGTGAGAAGACGCTAGCAAAGCAACGCATGCGAGCGGCTGGATTGCCTGTTATTGCTGGGACTGATAATCCTGTACGTTCCGTAGACCAGGCTTTAGCGGCTGCGAAAGAGATTGGCTACCCGATCATGCTGAAGCCGGCTGGTGGAGGCGGCGGTAAAGGGATGCGTATCGTCACAGACTCTGATGAGCTTGAACGTTCCTTCCCTTTGTCTCAGAGTGAATCGCTGGCTTCATTTAATAATGACGGTATCTACCTGGAACGTTACCAAGAGGGCATGCGTCATGTAGAGGTGCAGGTTTTAGCAGACCATTTTGGCAATGTGATCACTCTCGGTGAACGCAACTGTTCTGTCCAGCGGTTTCACCAGAAGCTGATCGAAGAGGCGCCGAGCCCGAATCTGCCAGAATGGGCGCGGCAGGAGCTTTGGGAATCGGCCGTTCGTGGTGCACGGGCAATCGACTACATAGGTGCTGGAACTTTCGAATTTCTCGTTGATGAAGAGCACCACCATTACTTCTTAGAGATCAATAAACGTATCCAGGTAGAGCATCCGGTTACCGAAGCTATTACCGGAATTGATCTGGTCAAAGCACAATTGACGGTAGCAGCTCACGAGCCATTACCGTGGCGCCAGGAGGATGTGACATTTCACGGACATGCCATCGAATGTCGAGTCAATGCGGAGGATCCCACTTACAATTTTCAAGCGCAAACAGGAAGGGTCTCCGAATACCTTCCTCCAGGAGGCCCCGGTATACGCGTAGATTCACACCTCTATGCGGGGTATGTGGTTTCGCCATACTATGACTCGCTCCTCTCAAAGGTGATTGCGTGGGGGAGTACCCGCACTGAAATGGTGGCTCGTGCGCTTCGTGCCCTTGATGAATCGATTATTGGAGGGATAACGACCAATAGAGAATTCCTACGATGGATACTTACTACTCGAGAGTTCACAAACGGAACATTGACGACACAGTTCGTGACCACAGTGCTTCGTGATGGTCTACCCCCAACGTCGCTGGGTGGAATTGGCATGTCCCCTGTGGAGGGGTGATGGGAAAATCTGCGACTCGTTTTTCACTGCATCCGCGCCATTCAGCGCGCTTGGCCGCCTTTCGCATCATCTTCGAAATTGACCAGGGAGGCCAACCTCCAGATCGTGTGCTGCAAGCGCGCCTGCTTGAAGATCTTGAATCTGGTGACCTAAGGGCAGATCAGAGCAATTTTGTAGCCCGGCTCGTGCAAGGAGTGGCTGGGCATATAGAGGAAATTGATCACTTAATTGAGCTCAATGCACCGAGTAGACCTCTGGAAGAGATCGCTGCGACCGAACGGGCTGTCCTACGTCTTGCAATCTTCGAACTATGCTTTGATAATGAATCACCGCTACCTGTGGTTATCGACGAAGCGGTAGAGCTTGTGAAGACCTTTGGTAGTGAGCATTCTGGGCGATTTGTGAATGGTGTTCTGGGTACCATAGCTACTGGACTAGACAGAAGGGTGGGAGAATCAACGAATGAGTGATGAGATTTTCAATAAGATGCGGCCTATCATAGCGCGAGAGTTGAGTGTTGACGAGAACTCGATCACGCCGGAGATGTCCCTCGTGGAGAATTTAAAGGCCGATTCTCTAGCAACAATGAGTTTCATTATGACTATCGAAGACGAATTTGGGATCAGCATCCCTCCCGAAGATGCTGAAAAGATTCAGACCGTTCAGGATGCGATAGACTACGTACAGGCGAAGGTCGGTTAGCCCTCCTCTACTTGAGAGCGCTCCTCCTACCAGCAAAGGAATGTGATGGAGTCTGATCTACAAGCCCGCAATGAACGTGGGGCTTCTCCAGAGGTTACGACGCCACGGGACGGTGGACCGGAAATGGAAGCTCCTAGCGCTATGTTGTGGGAGGCAGACGAGCTGCTGAGGCATTCACGGGGTCTTGGTAAGCCACACGCGAGTTTAATATCGGTGGTGGATGGCACTGAAGAAGGAGCGATGCATCTCTCGAGTAACAGATCCACAAGCACCAGTGAGTCAGTCTTAGATTCGACTGAATCGTTTGGCGCATCTCGTGAGATTTCAGCTTCTGACACGCTCGCGGATCATCTCCTTCAAACACAAGTGCCTCAAGAGGTTTCTGGAGATTCTCCGGATCTTGTAACAACATCTCCAGAACAAGAGCAGAACGAAGATCTAGCGCCCGAGCAGAAGACCGTCGAAGATGCTAGGGGTAGTTCCCTAGATCAAGGCAACGCTCAAGAAGAACATCTTCCCTACCGTAACTACCCTATTGACCAGGATGAACATCCCTTAGAAGCTACTTTGCCACTAATCGATCATGGTGGTCCTGAATCAAATAATGAGGTAGTCTCCAATCCTCTACATGATGATATCCCAGACGTAGAAGATCGCGATCTCATTAAGGACGATGGAGACCTTGATACGCCGTCGAATAGTGGAGTTGACCTAGAAGAAACATCTCCACGAGAGCTAAATATCTTTGGTACCGAACCTCCGGTTCTTGAGGAAGAAGACATCCCTTCAGTTGAATCCAATATTGCACCTCCTGCTGAACCACCTGTGTCTTCACTATCGGGAGATCCTTCAGAGCAAGAACCCCCTCCACCACCTTCTGGTGAGAACGCGGAGGAAGATGGTAAGTCAATGACGCTGATAGAGCATCTTGAAGAGTTGCGTCAGCGGATGACAATCAGTGCTATCAGTATCGTTGTTGGTGCGATAATCGGTTGGTTTCTCGCCCCTCACCTTGTCAAGTATCTAGAAAAAGCTGCTACGGCCGATGGAGCGCGCTTCTTCAGTCCGTCTGTTCTTGGTCCATTCGCCTTACAACTGAAATTGGCCTTTTTCTGTGGTATTGTCCTGGCTTCGCCGATGATCCTCTATCAGATATGGGCTTTTGTTGCACCAGGGCTTACTCACCGCGAGCGGCGCTATGCATTACCTTTTTCGTTGATTGGCAGTATTCTTTTTGTGACAGGAGCAGTAACCGGAGTACTCATTGTTCCTCTGGCAATTCGTTTCCTCACGTCATTTTTCCCTGTGCTCAATCTCGAAAATCTTTTAGATATTAATAGCTATATTATGTTTGTAGCGGTTATCTCGCTTATTTTTGGAATTACCTTTGAACTTCCTATTTTTATGACAGGTTTTTCCCTTCTTGGCTTCGTTTCCTCGCGCTTCTTTATTCAACGATTTAAGGTTGCTCTATTCATCATTTATGGAGTCTCAATGCTCATTACTCCTGGAGCAGACCTAGTTTCCCCACTCGTTTTAGGAACATTTCTCGTTATTCTCTATTGGCTCGGAGTGCTTCTTATTCGGTTGATTGGTCGATGACCCAGTGGCATTCGACCCTGCTTGAACTGACCGAACTGAGGCCTTGCTCGCATGCTGAGGCACCGTTTGCTTCACGTGGCATGAATCATGAATCAAAGGAGCGGTTATCGCTCATTTCTCAAAGTCAGTTTGCCTCCAGTTGATCTCTATTTGATAGTGTGGCACGCAGATTGCGCTACACTCTATATCCAGGAAGCGTTTGAAGTCGGCGGCGCCGCAATTAGGGCGAGCGTGCAGAGGGTTCAACCTTGTTCCGGATCATAGTAGCTTTTGTTTTCGCCGTTGTTGCTGTACTTGGTTATGCCCCGATAACTGCAGGCGCTTCCAGATCAAACGCCACACCGTTGATCAGCATGGCAGTTCGCGTGGGGTTTGCCGACGCTGTTCGTTTAGGTTCCTGGGCTCCCGTTGCCATAGACATTTCCAACCAAGGGAGCGATTTTAGCGGAATATTACGAGTCAGCTTTGAAGGAAATCAGCAATATAGCTTCTTTGGCCCTCCTCCTGCTGTCTATGAGCTCGCTGCTTCCTTCCCGCACGATTCTCATAAGTCACTCGTCATCAACGTCGCAGTACCCCCAGTTGTAAGATCGAATAGGCTGCAAGTGGCTCTACTCGCTGGCAACCGCACCGTGATAAGCAGAGAACAACAGTTCACCCCCATTTCTCCGGGAACGGATTTTTGTGGGGCCCTTGAAGGAACCGTAGGTTCCTATGATTTCTTATCTCGGCTGGCACCAGCTAGTTCACAAGGTCATCCTGTCGTTGCAAGCTTGACTCCTCAGGATCTTCCAAGCTCGACGGAGCTGCTCAACGGATTCGATTGTTTGATCATAGGTGATGTGAGTCTGCAAAACGTCTCTACGGCGCAGATGAACGCTTTAGAGGCATGGGTTGAACGTGGAGGATTACTCATTATCACAGGAGGTGTCAACTGGCGC
>JAMDCW010000050.1:6817-40002 GCA_023489405.1 Chloroflexota bacterium | reverse complement strand
GCCTTTTCTTGGGCGCCTTCCTGTCCTTGTATATCCGGAATATCTACCTGATCAGCGTATTCCGGCTACCACTGCGAGCGGTCGGTCTCTCGGTGACCCGGTAGTAGAGGCATATACCGTGCGAGACACCACGCCTCTTCCTACTCCGACACCCTTGCCGCAGCGGGCCGGTATCATATTCGGCGGACGTCTCGTCTTGACGAGCGTGGGGGTACCAGCACAGGTACCTGCTGGTGGGATCCTGCAGGTAGCCACGCAGTGGTCGGTGGAGAAGCCACCAGATGGAAGCTACGCTGTCACGCTTATTGGGCGCGATAGCCATGGATATCAGCTATTCGCCGTTACTTCCATACCGCACGGTGGTTTGCTGCCAACGAGCGACTGGGTTCCTGGCGAAGTCATCGAGGATACGCTGAATGTGCCACTCTCAGCGAACGTGCCACCAGGTCAGTACAATCTGGACATTCGCCTGGTCAACTTGCGCACCGGTGTGTATCTCGGCGTCGACGGTGGCGCACCAGAGGCTCATATTGATCATATAGCCGTTGTCGCTGCCACACCAGCTAACCGCGTGCAGTCGGTAGATCCCCAACTGACGTATGGCACCCTACGGCTGACGCAGGTGACTGTCCCAGCACACCCTCTTGCGCCAGGCGAACCATTTACGGTGACGTTGCTCTGGCATGTTGAGCAGCGTGCGGCGGTCCGTGAGGCGTTTTCCATCCAGCTTCGTAGTCCTACTGGAACGCTGCTCGCCCAGCGCGATCTTCAGCCTGGTGGCACCATTCCTACGCCTGAGTGGCGCTCAGGACTCAATGTGAGCAACGTCGTCACGTTGAGGGTTGTACCGGATGCTCCTTCACCGAGCCTCGCCCTGCTCTCTGTCTACGTCTATCCCCGTGGTCACCCCAACCAGCCCTTCCATGCGCAGACAGTCACCGGGCAGCCGGAGCCGCAACCCGTCGTAGCCCGCCTCGTAGTCCGATCGAGCGGTGGACAAACGCCCCTACCGGCACCGCTGCCTCTTCGCGCTAACGTCACCTTTGGCCAGACGATCCGGCTGCTCAGCGCCGCTGTCCCGGACCACGTAGAAGCGGGAAAGTCGCTAGACATAACGTTGCAATGGCAGGCAGTCCGCAATCCAACAGCGGACTACACCGTCTTCCTCCATGCGCTTGATGCGAGCGGTCGATTGGTCTTCCAGCTTGACGCACGACCGCAGAGCGGAAAGCTCCCCACCAATGATTGGGTAGCCGATGAGGTGGTGGCGGATCATCTGGCAGTCCCCGTCCCTCCCAGCACAGCACCCGGCACCTACCAGATCGTCGTGGGACTGTATCAGTTACAGACAGGCCAGCGTCTGCTTCTCGGGGATGGGCGCTCTACGTATACGCTTACGCACGTTACCGTGGTCAGGCCTGGAGGATCGTATGGGAATGGCTCGCGCGTTCATTAGCCTCCTCTCACCAAATGTATGCATTCCAGTGTAAACGCGCCCTGTCGATCCTCGCTCTCGCTAGCCCCCCGGCAGCAGTACACACCACCCGAGTGGAGTTGCGCTGCTCTGGGCTCTGCCACCAACTGCGAGCGGTTCCGTCGCGGTGTCGGTGGTGACGCTCCACCTCCACGTCGTAAGAGTGCGCGGCGAAACGTGAAGAAAGTGAAGAGGGTAGGGAGCAGACTACACTTGAACGAGCTGCTCACCAGGGACATTGAGATCACGGTCTTCCAAGCCGTGCCCTAACTCCCAGGCTCGGTGCCACTTCTCTTCTCCTAGTCTGTGACGTAGCGTGTTCAGCTTCTCGATCAATCGATCAAGCGGATACCCGCTAGGATCACCTGGTGAAGCGAGCAGCTCTGGCGCAGTAAACCGGCGTTCGGCAGCAGCATAAAATATGACTGCCCGGTGCCATTCGCGCTGCCGTTCATACACCTCACCAATCTCAGCCAGTGTGGTGGCTACGCCCCACTCATACCCTAAGGTAAGGCGAATTGTGAGGCATTCGGCAAGGTGTGCAACTGCCGCAGTAAAGTTATGTCGCTCCCGGTAGAGCCGTCCAAGATTAAGGAGTGCCCAGGCTTCAAGGTCTCGAAGATTGATTTCTCGAGCCAGTTCAAGACTTTCCAGTAATAGCCGGCTAGCAGATGTCAGTTGTTGTCTTCGCAAGGCTACTTGCGCCAAGGAGCACAACGTCCTCCCTTCTCCGCGCCGATTGGCGACAGCACGATAGCGCGTTCGTGCATCGCGGAAGTGTCGCTCTGCGAGTTCCCAATCCTCGAGAATACAAGCCGCTAAACCAAGGCCAGCAACAGCGTGAGCCACTCCAACGGCGTCATCAACTTCTTGAGAGAGTGCCACGCTGCGCTGGAGAAAGCTCGTTCCCTCTTCTATTTTCCCAGCATACAATAACAGGACACCCAACTGGCCAAGGCGCTTGGCTTCACCTGTACGATCGCCACTCCGTTGATAGATAGCTAGGCTCTCTTCTAAGAGCGGCTGAGCGAACCGTTCACGATTATGGATCGCTACCTCTGCCGCACTACCCAAAACCTGGGCCAGTTCAATCGGATCATTCAAAGAGCGAGCGATAGCCACGGCACGAATGAGCAGCTCCCACGCTCGCCGATATTCACCGATAGCTAGCATTATTGTGCCCGCATTGTAGAGTGTGCGTTCGTGCTCTCGTTCAAAGCTCGCAAGCTCTGAGCACGCCAGCACCTGGTTCAATCTTGCCTGAGCATCCGAGTAGTGATTCTGCATATGCCAGTAGACGGTGAGAGCATTAGCCAGTTCGGCGAGGTCTCGTACACGGCGGTGTTCGTGGAGCCATTGGAAAGCTACACAGAAGTTCGCTTCATCCCGTTCGATTCGTCCGAGCCAGAGTGAACGACTTTGAGGTGAGGAGCTTTCTGCTGCGGCTTGACGAGCGAGATCGAGAAAATAGCGAACGTGGCGCTCCCGCATTGCAGACAGCTCACCTCGTTCGCGCAAACGCTGCTGACCATATAGTCGGAGGGTCTCAAGCAGATAGTAACGGCGTGCTAACGGATGGCGCGTATCAGCCATCACCACAGATCGAGAAACCAACTGCACCATCAACTGAACAACCTGTGCTGTTTCAAGGTCCGGACCGGCACAGATAGCTTCGGCAGCTTCCAGGTCCCATCCGCTGGCAAAGATCGAGAGGCGATCAAATAGGCGTTGCTGTTCGGCGTCGAGGAGATCATAGCTCCAATCGATGGCAGCACGGAGCGTCTGATGCCGCTGAGGAGCACTTCGACTCCCGCCCGTCAGTAGAATGAAGCGCTCATGCAATCGCTCCGCAATTTGAGCAACGCTGAGCGCACTGACACATCCTGCGGCTAATTCTAGAGCAAGTGGTAATCCATCGAGCTGCTCACAGATCTCAAGCAGGTATGGAAGATTTTCCAAAGTTAGAGCAAAAGTTGGGTCGCTCGCTCTCGCCCGATCGATAAAGAGGTGTATAGCGGACCAGGTTAAAGCTTCTTCCACCGTCACCGATCTTGGGTTTGTGGGATATCCCAGTGGCTGTAAGCGGAGAAGCTGTTCTCCTGAAACACGCAGAGGCTCGCGACTGGTAGCAAGTATGCAGATGCCTGGACAACTACGGAGAAGATGATCAACGATGTGTGCTGTTGGAATAATCACACGATCACAACCATCTAAACAGAGTAACGCCTGGTCATCGCGCAGCGATCGATAGAGTGTCTCTTCAACTGGATAGGGTGGTTGCTCAGTGATCTGGAGGGCGCTCGCTATCGCTTGGGCTACGCTAGTCGGAGTGGTAATAGCGGCGAGATCTATCCACCACACTCCATCCCGATAGCGAGCTAGATGCTGCCAAGCGGCATAAATGGTGAAGTGTGTTTTGCCAATGCCTGCTGGCCCTGTAATGGTTATCAGTCGAACGGAGCTCAAGAGGCGTTCGAGGTCGGCAAGCTCTTGTGTACGACCGATCAAATCCGTCAGTAACCTGGGTAGATTGTGGGCACTGGTATCAGGCATCACCTCCGCATCAGGCTCATCTGTGCGGCGCGGCTGGGGGCGTCCCAATAGACGCAAATGTGCCGCCTCGTCTTCTTCGAGTCGAAGCGCCTGAATAAGGCGCTCGAGGGTTTCGCGGTATGGTCTCGTCTGGCCACGCTCGAGTTTCTGAAGGCCACGCACACTCATCTCCGCGCCTTCAGCTAACTGTTCCTGAGTCAACCCTGCTTCCAGGCGGTAGCGACGTAGGACCTCACCGAAACTTTCGCTGGCATCAGTACTCGCAGAGTTCCCGAGCCGATGTGTAGCGTGCACTGGTGAGCAGCCTCTCAATCGCCATTCGTAGGGCTCCGACGATTGCCTACTCATCGTAGCACGTTGATACACGGCTACGCATGTCCGCCCCCTAAAGAGCTACTCGGGGAGGACGGTACGCCTGCTCTTACATAACAGCTTTACGACCGATGTCCTTCATACAGAGTGCGTCTTAGAAGACGCCTAACTATTCATAGTGTTCGTGGCGCCCGTCTCCAAATTACACGGAGGATAGCAATTGAGAAAATGGGATTGAAAGGAGGAGGCAGCAGTGCTACCTTATGTTGGTATCGGACAGACAATTTATGAAGAACGACTACGTGAAGCGGCAGAAAGCCACCGTATCGCTCGGTATGCAAAGTTGCAGCGTAAGCAGATATCTAATCTTCCTACTCGATTGATCAATTTCGTCCGTCGACGCTTATGGCAAGCGTAGTAACGCTCGAACTGCGCAGAGGGTTTTGTAACCTTGGGGTTATAAAACCCTCTTACCATTAGATATGCCTTCAGGAGTTTTCGCTGCGTGCCTATTGTTTCGCAGCGTTTTTCGGACAATCTCTATAAACGCCGCCACTACTGTTGACGCACGACGATCAGCAACACGAACGAGCGAAAAGTTCCGAACGAGATCTACGTGAGATAGAGGAATAGCAACCAACGTACCTTCCTGGAGATGATGTCGGACGATTGTTTCCGAGAGAAACGACAGACCGATCCCTGCTTGAACAGCGCGAACGATTGCCTCAGGTTCGGCAATTTCCAAGACAATCCGCAGTGAGTGGAGGACTGGGGCAAGTGCCTTCTCTGCTAGTGCTCGCGTCCCGGAACCGCGTTCCCGCATGACGAATGCTTGACCGCTGAGCTCCGTGATATCGACACCTGCTTGATGTGCTAGGTGGTGTTCAGGAGAACACACGAGCAGTAGGGCATCTTGCCGCAGTGGCTCTACCAGTAAGTCAGGACTTATCACCTCCCATTCTACGAGCGCTAGATCAAGCTGACGCTCAAGCAAGAGTCGCTCAATCGCTACCGTGTTATCGATCTGGAGAGAAAAAGAAGCTTTAGGAAAACGCCGATAGAACTGCAAAAGCGCCGGGGCAAGAGCATAGCCTCCCACAGTGCGGGTTGCCCCCAACCGCAACTGGCCACGCGCTCCGATTTGATACTCGAGCATCTCCTCATCAAGATCGTGAAGATCGCTTAGGATAGCAGCAACACGAACAGCCAAACGTTCTCCTGCATCAGTCAAGCGTATTCGCCGTCCAACAAGCTCTACAAGCTGGACGCCTAGATGACGCTCAAGCTCCCGAACATGATAAGTTACTGATGGTTGGGCAATACCAAGCTCTTCCGCTGCGCGAGTAAAGTGATGATAGCGAGCGACAGCGTCAAAGACCTGCAATTCGGCTATTGTCAACACGTGACACTACAATCTATCAAAGCTGTAGCCAGTTAGCATAGAAGAGCTTACGACGATCTTCTATCCGATATCAGCTCTGTCTCTAGCCTGCCGCTGCCGCCACTGTGATGTGATCGCCATTGACAAGCGTATCTTGTCCCTGAGTAATCACTTCCTGGCCCACTTTGAGCCCTGACAGAACTTCCGTGACTGTTCCGTTACTGATGCCTGTCTGGATAGCGGTCTGCATAGCAAGGCCATTTTCGACGATGAAAATTACGGCTTTACCCTGTCGCTGGACGATAGCATCATTCGGGACAGCAAGAACATTGGTGTGCTTCAGTGGTGTCAGGCTGACCGTTGCAAAAGTACCGGGAAGAAGGTGCACAGATTTTGCGCTCGGCATCACTTTGATCAGGAATGCCCGGCTCTTGGCATTGGCACTCGGTGCTACGGACGTAACCTTGCCAGAGACCGTTGTGCTAGGAGAGGATTCACTCGCTGCAATCAACGCAGGCGTGCCAACAGCAACCCCAGCGATTTCTGTCGCTGGAACATTGATCTCGATATCGTCCTGCGGGCTTGCGATAGTAAGTACGGTGTTCGATGGGACAACGAGGGCTCCTCGAGAAAAGTTCTTCTGTGTTACAACGCCGCTGATTGGTGCAGTAATTGTCATATCTTTCAGGTTCTGTTCAGCTTGATCGTAGGCAGCCCTGGCTTGATCAACTACTGCTTGCGCTTGTTCGACATCTTGTGCAGTATATGGATGTTCGGTGAGAGCAAGCTGCTGTTCTGTATTCTGCACCGCGAGCTTAGCTTGCTGGATGTCTTGTGCCGAAGCGGGGTGTTGAGCTAGAGCGAGAGCTGCTTCGTTCTCTTGCACGACTGCTCGCGCTTTTGCGATATCTTCTGCAGATCCAGGTTGCTCAGCAATTGCCAGTTGCTGTTCTGCAGTGCTGACAGCATCTTGCGCTTGTATGAAGTCTTGAGCTGTATACGGATGTTCAGCTTGCTGAAGAGCAGCTTCAGCCGCTTTTACCGCTGCCTGCGCTCGTTGGAGATCAGTACTGCTTGGGGACTGTTCCGCTTTTGCCAGAGCCGCCTGTGCTTCATTGACTGCTGATTGAGCGGCATTGACCTGCGCATTAGCAGCGTTGCAAGCGGCCTGGGTACCAACATTACCAAATCCCGCAGGTTTTCCTACCTGGCCACAGGTTGCATCGCGCGAGATCTGGGCAGCGTTGAGCTGATTTTTCGCTACTTCTACAGCTTGCTGTAACGGAGCCAAGTCAGCAGCAGTCGGTCCATTGCGCAGCGCAGCAAGCTGTGCCTCGGCAGAAGTCAGTTGAGCTTGGGCCTGAGCAACAACCTCAGGGCGTGGACCTGCTTGGATAGTCGCTAGGCGCTGTTTTGCTTGATCAAGCGCAAGCTTTGCCTGCGCGACCTGTTGCGGCCGTCCTGTTAGAAGCGCTTGCACGTTTTGTTGCGCGATGGTGAGCTGTGCCTGAGCTTGGGCGATCGTCTCTGGGCGCGGATTGAGCATAGCCTGAAGCTTCGACTTAGCCATCTCGACCGCGATCTTCGCTTGAGCTACCTGTTCCGGACGTGGACCAGCCTTGAGAGCATCTAACTTTGCCTGTGCCTGTTCGAGAGCCGCTTTTGCCTGCTCTACTGCGAGAAGCTGCTGGGTATGGTCGAGCTCTGCTAAAACTTGGCCGGTATGAACAGTTTGCCCAACCGACACTGACATTGTGATGATCCGACCGCCCTGGCGAGGCTGAACATTAACCGATGATAGTGGCACGACAGAGCCTGTAAAGCTATAGGTGGCAACAATCGTTGTTCGCTGTACTGGAGCAACTTGCACCAGCGTTGCGGGAGTCTTGACGGCAGGCGTAGCCTGGGTAGCGCAGCTTGTCAGTACTATCACGACCAAACCAGCAACCGAAAACAGTCTCCACGGAGCGCTTATTCTCTTCATTCTCCTAGTACTTTCAGTGCGACTTCATCATCGTGAGCCTGGGGTAGGGCGTATCCATCGTTGTTAGCGACGGCGGTTCCATCGTGCTTCACCGACAGAAAAGCTTTTTCCTCTTCAGTAAGTTCCCGTGGGGAAGTAAGCCGCCGCCAACGATGCAGTAGATGCTCCTGAAGATCGTCAAAGTACGTATACATTGCCGGCACAAAGACCAGTGTCAACAACGTTGAGGTAAGCAGCCCGCCGATTAACACGATCGCTGAAGCTTTCAACAGTTCTGACCCTGCTTCAATGCCAATCGCTACTGGAACGAGCGCCACAATAACAGACGTAGTCGTCATAACGATAGGGCGCAACCGTATCGGTCCAGCCTCTCGTAGGGCATCGGTCCGGCTTCTCCCGCGTTTTCTGAGCGTATGGGTGTAATCTACGAGGAGAATGGCGTTTTTACCTACGAGGCCCACCAGTAGGAAAAAGCCGAGGGCAGAAAATAAGGTAAATGGCGTTTTAGTGAGGACCATAGCACCAAGAGCACCGAATGACGCGAGTGGTAGGGAAACAAGCACAGAAAACGGCAGTGTAAAAGAACGGAATAGGAAGGTCATGAGGATATACACCAGCAAGATACCAATAAGGAGGGCTTTGCCAAGGTCGGCGAAGGTCGTCATAGAGGTTTGTGACTGGCTACCAAGCTGAATAGAGTAGCCTGGTGGTACGGGGATTCTGGCGATTGCCGTACTGGCATCCGCGATTACGGATCCAACAGGCCGCCCCTCGACCGACGCGCTCACAGTAATGCTGCGCTGGCGATTATAATGGTCGATACTCAAGGGCGCTGTTTGCGAAACGAATGATCCGACCTGTCCTAGCTGAACGAATTGACCCGTCGATGACAAGAGTGGCAGCGTGACAAGCCGGGGTGGAGATGATCGAAATGCCTGGTCTGCACGGAGTCGAATATCGACATTGGCCCGCCCAGGCTGCTGGAACTCACTCACTACCTGGCCATTCACGGCTAGCGCAAGTGTCTGGGCGGCAAGCTGAGCGGAAATTCCGAGATCACTCCCTTCAGCGCGGTTATAGTGGAAGACCATCTGGGGCTGCACAACATCCGATGAACTGGTAATAGCCACTGCTCCTGGAATATTTCGCAGCGTCTGCTCTACTCGAGTAGTCAGCTCAGACAGGATCGTAGGATCATCACCTCTGATAGCAATTTGGAGATCTTGACCACCACTGCCACTGCTAAAGGCGAAAGCATTGGGCAGGCTGGTAGTAAAATGCTCACCCGGAAGGTGGGGGTCCAGATTTTTACGAATACTTTCAGCTATCTGAGCAGATGAGCGTTTACGATCATTGATGGGAACAAGTAAGAATGTCAATTGCGCAGTATTATTAGTGACATCACTGTAATACTCACGCACTTCTGGGAACTGATGTATTTTGGTGAGCATCTGTCCTACGACACGCTCAGTCTCTCGGGTCGCTGTAGTAGGTGGCATAGTCAGTGTAGCATCTACTTCACTCTGGTCACCGGTAGGGAAAAGGTCTACTCCAATGCTGCCACTGGCAACGAAACCAATAGCAACAAGGATTGTGAAGACACCAATTAACACGACTAAGAAGCGTGCTCTTAGACGCAACGGACCAAATTTCACCCAGTATCCGGTTAGTGTCCAATCCAGGGTACGACTGTACAATGCTGTGAGCTGTGCGAAACCGTGATTCCACTTACGTCCAAAACGGGCAAGGTAGCCGCTTCCTTCTTGCAACGCTACCTCGGGAGTTAAGATACGGCTGGCCAGTAAAGGTGTGAGGGTAAATGAGACCAATAGTGAGGTCAATGTCGCACTAGCGATTACTAAAGCGAAAGGGCCAAGGATCTGACCGGCAACATTGGGAATGAAAGCAATAGGAGCATAGACTACCACATCAACAAACGTAATAGTAATAGCAGCAAAACCTATTTCACTACGGCCATTTATTGCGGCAAAAACCGGCAATTCCCGTAAAAAGAGATGGCGATAAATATTTTCAAGAATAACGATACTATCATCAACGAGGATACCAACACTCAGGGTCAATGCCAGCATCGTAAAAAGATTGAGGTCATAGTGAAGGAAGAAAGTTACTGCTATAGCAGTCAGCAGCGATGTGGGAATAGCTACAAGCACAATGAGCGTACTACGCCATGTATGAAGAAAAATCAGGAGAATAAGTCCTGTAGAGATGATCGCTTCAATAAGTGTATGCTGTACAGTATTGAAGGACTGCTGGGTATAGTCAGCTAGGCTGAAAACCACACTTAGCTTAGTCCCAGCAGGCAACGAAGGAGCTAGAAGCTTGATTTCCCGGTCAACCTCATGGCTTACCACGAGCGTATTAGCGGAGGAGAGCTTCCTTACAATGAGAGCTATAGCTGACTTTCCGTCAACTCTAAAAAAAGATGTATCCTTCTTGAAGCCATCACTAATCGTCGCAAGCTCACCAAGCCTCACGTTTCCACGGGAAGTAGAACTAACAACAATATTCTTCAGTTGTTGAGGCGTCGCCGATAAGGCATCGAACACCACCGATGTATCCATCCGGCCACTAGGAAGTATGCCGGCTGACTGTTGCAATTCCGACGAGGCGATAGCCGTTTGAATCTGATTGAGGCCGATCTGATACCCTACCAGCTTGTTGACATTGACTTCTACGTGGATTTCCCGTGCGGAGCCACCAACAACTTGCACGCTTTGTACTCCTGGTAGGGCTTGAAATGGTCGCTGGAGGCGGTTCGTTGCAAGCTGTTGTAACTCATTCGCTGATTGGGGGCCTGACAATGTTATGACTTCGACTGGAATGGCACTCGAATTGAACTGTTGAATGCTCGGAGCGTTTGTTCCTGCAGGGAACTGATTCTGCACAGAGTTAACCGCGCGTTCGACATTAATCGGAGCAAGATCAACATTCGCCGATGACGTGAACTGGACATTGACAACACTTCTCCCTTCTGAAGAAGTCGAAGTAATAGTGTCGACATTGCTCAGTTGCGCAATAGCATCTTCAATAGGCTTGGTAATTTGTGTCTCGATCGTTTGCGGGTCCGCTCCTGGAAGAGTTGTTACGACGGTGACCCCAGGGAAAGTAACGTTCGGAATAAGACTAATCCCGAGGGTAAAGTAGGCATAGATTCCGATCACAACCAAAAGGAGACAAATGACAGCGACGGCAATAGGATTACGCAGCGCATAGCGCGTTAGCCACATGGTGCGCTCCTACCCTCAAGGGCAGGATTCGAGCGCCACCATGTGCGCTCCATACGCAGCCTCACAGTCGTTCACCCCCCTTCTTAGGGCTTGTCGTATTTCCCATGACGACAATAGTGCAGGTAGGCTTGTTCCTTCCTCGTTATCAATTCCGCAAGGAGAGCAATTGTGGCATCAGAATAGCGATACCCTCTATCTCCACCCCTTACTATCCAACCAGTAAGCTACGCCATTATAGTATATCGCCGACATCCGTACCATCGGTGCAAACATCGTTCACGTTCAGGATCAGTAAGCAGGGCTACCTGGCCTAGTGTATACTGGTCAAGGGAGAAAAAGGTGCGTTCGGTCGAAGAAGATGTCCTAAGAGATCATTGCGGAATCGCAGGCGTTTTCGACCCCACTGGCCAGATCGACATCGCGCAGTATCTCGTTATTGCGCTCAATGCTCTACAGCACCGAGGCCAAGAAAGTGCCGGCATCGCTCTGCTCCTCCCGGACGGGGACATCGATGCACATACGGGAATGGGACGAGTACGTGATGTGTTTCCTCACGGAGCGCATTCATCTTCTCAAGTACACTTTGGCATAGGTCACGTTCGCTACTCAACGAGCGGTTCAAGTGCGGTAGAGAATGCCGCTCCCTTCGTGCTCCGTTCCCATTGCCGGCTCCTGTACGATTCGCTGGCGCTAGCCCACAACGGTAATGTGATGAACGTTGCTAGCTTGCGCCACGAGGTCAAGCAGATACCTTTGAGATCAGAAACTGACAGCGAGGTCATCGCTGCTCTGCTGCTCGAACAAGTAGGGCTACCGATGGAACAGCGGATCCGGCACGTAGCACACCGCCTACGTGGTGCATACTCTCTCGTGCTTCTGGCAGACGGCTGTCTGTATGGCGTTCGTGACCCTTATGGTATGCGCCCACTATGTCTGGGAAGATTAGGTGCGGGGTGGATGCTAGCCTCCGAAACCTGCGCGCTCGATCGTGTAGGGGCCACGTTTGAGCGTGAGATTAATCCTGGAGAAGTCGTACGCATCGATTCTTCGGGCCGTGTTTCTCTCTCTTCTATCGGCAACCGGTCGCACTCGGCGCTCTGCATCTTCGAATATATCTACTTCAGTGATGCAACAAGTCAACTACGTGGCCAAAACGTTTACAGCGTACGCGAAGAACTTGGCCGGCAGCTTGCTCGTGAATATCCAGCGGATGCTGATCTCGTGGTGCCAATACCTCAAACGGCAATTCCGATTGCCTTAGGGTATGCCGAAGAGAGTGGCTTACCATACGCGGAGCCAATTATTGCAAGTCGTTATGCTGATAGGTCGTTCATCAAGCCTGATCAACGGCTGCGGCAGTTAGAAGTGGACCTCAAGTTCAATATCGTCAGAAGTAAGGTCGAGGGGAAACGGCTTGTCGTCGTAGACGATTCCATAGTCCGCGGCAACACGCCCTCTATCCTCATTCGCTCATTACGGCGACTTGGCGCCAAAGAGGTTCACGTACGCATTGGCTCGCCACCACTCAAACACCCCTGTTACTTCGGTATTGATATACCTACAGAAACAGAGCTTATCGCCAGTAACCACAGCGTTGATCAAATCGCAGAGTACATTAATGCAACGAGTTTGGGCTATCTTAGCTTAGAAGGATTGGCGCGAGCTACTGGAGCGCTTACTGATCTAGATCACCCTGAAGCAGCGCTTCATCGTCAATTTTGTTATGGTTGTCTCGCACGCCAAGGATACCCATTCCCAATTACCGATCGGCACCAGTCGCAGGCCAAGCTGCCAGCGACAACGTTGTAGGATCTTTCGACTTAAGAGCGATACGTTCAGGGGTACTCGCAAGAGCTAGGCAACCGCTACCGCCTTGGCCAATCAGGCGGGAACTCGTAAGAGGCGCTATGATCCGCGGCGCGCTCGTATTGCCGCCTCGAGGATGCGCTCGTGGCTTGGCATCGCCGCACTCTCCAGGGGTTTAGAATAAGGCATGGGCACTTCGGCACCGCCGATCCGTTTTACTGGAGCATCGAGCCAGTCAAAGCACTCATCAGCTACACGTGCTGCAATCTCTGCTCCTATTCCGTAGCTTAGCCAGCCTTCCTCAATACACAGTACATGGTTTGTTTTGCGTACAGACGCCGCTATGGTATCAAAGTCGAGGGGACGTAGGCTGCGCAGATCGACCACCTCTGCGGAGATCCCATGATTGCGCTCAAGCTCTTCAGCGGCTTTCAGACTTCGCTGGGTCATGAGCGAATGGGAAATCATTGTGAGATCTTTCCCCGGCCGCCTAATCTCAGCTTTCCCAATCGGGACAACATAATCCTCATCCGGAATCTCACCCTTGTCGTTGTACAGCATGAGGTGTTCGTAGAATAGTACGGGGTCATTACTCCGGATACTCGCTTTGAGCAGTCCCTTAGCATCAGCAGGAGTAGACGGAGCCACGACGATCAAACCAGGCGTACTAGCAAACCAGACTTCAAGGCTCTGGGAGTGCTGAGCCGTGAGGCCAACGCCAGCTCCACCAGGGGTGCGGATGACCATCGGTACCCCAATAGCCCCTCCAAACATGTAACGAATCTTCGCCGCATTATTAACGATCTGGTCCATAGCGATTAGAATAAAGTTGATTGTCATAATTTCCACTACTGGACGCAGGCCACCCATTGCAGCGCCAATACCTGCTCCTAGAAATCCTTCTTCGGAGATTGGCGTGTCTCGGACACGCTTTTCACCAAACTCTTGGAGGAGACCATCGGTAATCTTATATGAACCCCCAAAAAGGCCGATCTCTTCACCCATGAGGAAGACACGTTCATCTCGTATAAGCTCTTCGCGCAGAGCCTGTTGCAAAGCCTGCCGGTATGTCCCTTCAGCCATGCCTATTTTGTACCTTCTTCTGCATACAGATATTTGAATAGGGTATCTGGAGATGGGAAAGGGCTCTCCTCAGCGAACTTTACTGCTTCCTCAATCTTTTGAGATACTCGTCGTTCAACGAGGTCATACTCGCCTTGGTTCAAGATACCGTGTTCCTCGAGATATCGCTGGAACAAGCGAATCGGGTCGCGTTGATGCCATCGCTCGATTTCTTCCTTTGTGCGGTAAGATTTTCCGGCATCAGCATATGAGTGCCCAGGGTAGCGATACGTCAGTGTTTCCAGCAAGCTCGGTTCTCGATCTTCTCGTGCTCGCCGCAGCAGCCGCTCGGTAGCCTCGTAGACGCTGAGCACATCCATGCCGTCTACTTGCTCCGAGTACATCTCGTAGGCGCATGCTCGCTTGTATAGCTCTGCTTCCGCTGAAGCACGGTGGACAGAAGTCCCCATCCCATACTGATTATTCGTAATCAGCCAAACTACAGGAAGGTGCCAGAGCTTGGAGAGATTGAGTGATTCATGGAAAGCACCGATGTTCGTCGCACCATCTCCAAAAGCACATAGCACAGCTCGATCTTCACCAAGATAATCGGCAGCAAGAGCAAGCCCCGCGGCCAGCGGAAGGTGTCCGGCAACAATGCCATACCCTCCGAAGTAGCCACGGGCTATATCTACCATATGCATAGATCCACCGCGACCACCAGCACAGCCACCTTCTTTACCAAATAGCTCTGCCATGACTGTCTCGGGCGGAGTACCACGGGCAATAGCAAACCCGTGATCACGATAAGAAGTGATGAGGCGGTCGTTCTCTGTCAAAGCAGTCACTGCTCCCACAACGCTTGCCTCTTCCCCGATATTCCAATGGCAATATCCGCGAATTCGATTAAGTGCGAGCATCTCCATCGTCTTCTCTTCAAAACGGCGGATCAGGACCATCTGTTCAAGGAGGTGCAGGAGATTTGCTCGCGGAAGAGGAAGCGGTCTATCGGTAGCCCGCGTAGATTGCTCTACCATAACTGTCAACTCCGCCTACTAGTTTCCGCGTCATTCTTCTCATTAGGATAGCACTAGTGTCTATAAGCCGTAAAAAGTACCTCTCAGATGAAACACTGCTGATCTTATCTTCCCCTCTGTTATCCGTGGTACGCGCTACAATATAGCCATATAGCCATCCATGGTAGGGGAAAAGAGAGCGTCCGTGGAGCGTCTTGCTGCCTCAGCCGTCTGCATCCTTTGCGGCATCTTTGCCACACGCGTCTGGCAGGACTGGCAACTTCGGCATCGCTCCTACCAGCTCTCTTGGGCTATTGCCCTCACTATGGCTTGCCTTGCCGCTGCTGCATACGTAGGCTTCCTCATCTTTGGTCGACCGATCTTCCTCTTCCGAATGTACTACCTCTTTGGCGCTGCCCTAAATGTCACCTACCTGGGCCTAGGGAGTCTATTCCTCTACTCCCGACGTCCACTTCGTCCACTCGTCTCCGTGCTCGTCTTATTATCCGTGATCACAACAATTGCTGTGATGACTGCCCCATATGACCAGTACGCGCTCCTCAGGGCAACTGGAGCGGGAACTCACGTTTTCCCGTTCGGTCTGATGATCTGGCTGCTCATCATCAATAATACATTCGGCACTATTTGCCTGATCGGTGTTGCCATTATTTCCGGTGTTCGAGCATTTCGCCGCGCTGATCTCCGTTCTCAAGCGCGGGCGAACTTCACCATTGCTGCTGGAGCCTTGATTGTAGCCTCCGCCGGGACTTCAGCTCGCCTATTCGCAGCGAGCAGCTTCTGGTTCACAATGCTCGCTGGCTGGAGTGTCCTATTCTGTGGCTTTCTGCTGGCGGGTCGATCGGCGGTGCCACGTCTAACCAATGTTGTCCTATCAACAAAACCGCACTTGCCCCAAGGCTAAACACGTCCTGGATAGCCGATCAACAGAGGGTTGGAGAGAGGTGACGATGGATGAGAATATTTCCTTACGTAAAGATGAGCACCTACGAATCTCTCTCGACCAATCGGTACAAGAACCGGTCGAGTTAGGCTTCTCTGCGCTGCGCCTCGAACATTGCGCCCTACCCGAAGTGAATCTTGAAGATGTCGATGTTTCCACGACATTTCTTGGCCGGCAACTGAAAGCTCCCATTATGATCAGCGGGATGACTGGAGGTACCGAACAAGCGGGGAGTGTGAATCGTAATCTCGCAATTGCGGCTGAAGCTACAGGCATTGCATTCTGTGTCGGGAGTCAACGTGCGGCTATCGTCAATCCGCAACTAGCTTCCACGTATCTTGTTCGGGATGTTGCTCCAGATGTATTTCTCTTTAGCAATCTTGGAGCCGTACAGCTTCGCCGCGGTTTTGGTATAGCTGAATGTCAAGCTGCGGTTGATCTCATAGGAGCAGATGCTCTAGCTCTCCATCTCAATCCGCTACAGGAAGCCTTGCAAACACATGGGGATACAACATTTTCAGGAGTTGCTGACCATATTGCCGAGGTCTGCCATGCGCTGACGGTACCCATCATCATCAAAGAGGTTGGCTTCGGCATCTCCGGCCGCGTCGCCCGGCGGCTGCTCGCTTGTGGCGTTGCCGCGATTGATGTCCAAGGAGCAGGAGGAACTTCGTGGGCTCGTGTAGAAGGACAACGAGCTCGTATGGACCGCCTTGTCCGTGCAGCGGAAGCATTTAGCTATTGGGGTATTCCAACTCCGCTGTGTATAAGGTCAGTGCGGCAAGCTTGCCCTGACTTACCACTTATTGCTGGTGGCGGCATTCGAACTGGCGTTGATGCCGCCAAGGCGATAGCTCTTGGTGCAGACCTCGTCGCTGCTGCCCGGCCTTTTCTTCAACCTGCTCTCGATTCAGTAGAAGCAGTTATCGATCGCATTGAACAGATTGTCTTCGAGCTGCGGGTCGCCTTATTCGCTACGGGATGCCGGCAGCTCCACGACTTACGATACGTGCCTATTACGACGAGAGGCACGGACCTTTTGTAGACGACCAGACATTTACCCGCTAGGACGTAGGACGGTTACAAGACGCGACAAGCCTGCAAGATCGGAATGAATAGAAATGACCGCATCGGGCCAGTGGTGATACGCGAGATGGGCAAGGTGTGCGGCTTGTCCTGTGCCTACTTCGCAGAGCAGTACTACAAAAGACCAGTTAGAGAGTTGTTCAAAGAGCCGTCGGTACAAATCAAGGCCATCTTTACCACCGGTAAGCGCCATTAGCGGCTCATAGCGTATTTCAGGCTGCAGATTACTGACTTCATCAGCACTAAGATAGGGTAAGTTGGCGAGAACTGCCGTGCAAGAAGGGGTACAGGGAGTGAGCAAATCCCCTCTTACTATCGCTATCTGGTGTTCGAGGTTGAACTGCTTCACATTTGTCCTAGCTACCGTACAAGCAGCGGCAGAGGCATCAATGCCAATTACCGATACGTCGGGGCGACGACTGGCCACAGCACAGGCTATAGCACCTGACCCTGTCCCTACATCCACGCACTGGCCGCCAGCAGGAATGAGATCGATAGCAAGCGTGACGAGCAACTCGGTCTCTGGTCTTGGAATGAGCACGGCTGACGATACCGACAGAGCTAGGCCATAAAACTCGCGCTGTCCAGTAAGGTATGCTACAGGCTCTCGACGACAACGGCGCATAATGAGAAGGTGAAGCCGCTCTTTTTCTCCTGGCATCAATAGGCGCTCGAGTTCTCGATAAAAGGCGGTATCACTCAACTGGAGTGTGTGCTTCACAAGGACGCGAGCATCTAGAGCACTCGTTGAAATACCGGCTAGTCGAAATGCTTGCTCCGCTGCCGCTACTGCTTCGCGCACCGTATTCACAAACACGTTCCTAGAGGTAGGGTACGTACACTAATCCGGATTATTCACCAGTCCTCACGCCGCCGGCACTGGGGAGAATGGCCGTACCCGCCTCCCCCACCCTAATGGAGAAGGGCGGGAGACGTGGGCGGCAACCGGTGCCATACTTCGCCTCCGCGAATAGTTCAGACTAAGCAACTTCTTCTTGGTAGTGTTCAGCTTGGAGGCGCTCAGCTTGGTCGACAGCGATCAGAGCATCGATAAGCGGATCGAGATTGCCATCCATCACATCCGGCAGTCTATGTACAGTGAGGTTGATGCGGTGATCCGTCACTCGATCCTGAGGCACATTATACGTACGGATTTTTTCGCTGCGATCACCGGAGCCAACTTGAGAACGTCGCGCGGCAGACTCCTCCATCTGGCGCCGCTGTAGCTCCAGGTTATAGAGGCGCGAGCGCAGGACCATGAGCGCCTTGGCTTTATTCTTGAGCTGAGACTTTTCATCCTGGCACGTTACCACTAACCCTGTGGGCAAGTGAGTAATCCGTACCGCTGAATCTGTAGTGTTGACGCTCTGGCCACCATGTCCAGTGGAGCGATATACGTCAATCCGCAGATCTTCCGGATTAATGTCTACATCGACTTCTTCGGCTTCTGGAAGCACCGCAACTGTAGCTGTAGAGGTATGGATCCTTCCTGACGCCTCTGTCACCGGCACGCGCTGTACACGGTGTACGCCACTCTCATATTTCATCCGGCTATAGGCGCCACGGCCATTGACCTTGAAGACAACTTCCCGAAATGAGCCAATGCCATTTTCATTGCCACTGATGATTTCTACGTTCCACCCTTGACGTTCAGCATAGCGGGTATACATTCTGAAGAGATCTGCGGCGAATAGGCCGGCCTCATCACCTCCAGCGCCAGCACGAACCTCGATAATAACGTTCTTTTCATCGTTGGGATCGTGTGGCAGCAATAACCGGCGCAGCTTTTCGCGCAGGATGGCCTCTTCAGATTCGCTATGGACCAGTTCTTCGCGGGCAAGCTCTTGATATTCAAACTCTAGCGTGATATCGCGTAACATTTCCCGATAGGTACGGATCGACTCTTGAGCTTGACGGTACATTCGGTACGTCGTAACAATCTCTTCGAGCTGTGCATGTTCTTGCGCATAGCGTTGCAGCAGCGCCGGCTGCGTCACCACTTCAGGATCCGCCAAGAGAGCCTCAAGTTTTACAAAACGCTCTTCAACCCCAGCTAGTTTCTCAAACATGCCTGCCTCCACCATTTACCACAATTTGCTACGTCGAGTACGACGCCGCCTCAATAGCAGCAGAGAATTTCTCTCGATTCAGAACACAACAAAAGGAGGAGTCCCTGGTGATGGGAGCTCCTCCTCAAACCGAACACTATTGAGCAGTATCCGAACCAGCGAGGCTGTAACGACGGCGGAACCGTTCCACCTGACCAGCGGTATCAACAATACGTTGTGTTCCTGTATAGAATGGATGGCAGTTCGAGCACACCTCAACATGAATCTGTGGTTTCGTCGATCGAGTTTTCCACGTATTACCGCAGACACAGGTAACCGTCGCTTCGATGTATTTAGGATGTATCTTCTCTTTCACGTTTCTATCACCTTCTGTCCATTGCACGCTCAGAACACGCCGTGCTCTCGAGCTATGTTCGTGAAATGTCCTGGCAGTATCCTACGACTTAGGAGACGGCTCTGAGCTACCATCATGCTTCTTCGCGGTGTCGGTCTCCGCCTCTTGGCGAAAACCTCGAATCATCTCGCCAAGACCGCGCCCCAGTGATGGCAGCTTACCCGGACCGATGATGAGCAAGATAACGATCAAAAGAATAATGAGCTCTGGAAGCCGCCCAATACCAAACATGTTTCCCCCGCACTAAGCGCCATACACACGCTATGTAAAACAGAATACCAGCACTTACAAATCCTACCTAGTGTTCTGCGGCACGAGTTGCTATCCTCAGCATGTAGAGGTACTGATTTATAAAAGAGGAGTGGATTATTAATTATGGACAAAGTCCGTGTCGGCATTATCGCCACAGGGTCAATTGCACGAGCGCACGCCCGAGGGTACCGCGCCCATCCCGAATACGAGATCGTCGCCATCGCTGATAGTAACGGTGAGGCGTTGAACCTCTTCGGGGATCAGCATAACGTCGACCCAACGCACCGCTACTTGGATTTTCGGGCAATGCTCGACCGAGAGCACCTCGACGTGGTGAGCGTTTGCTCATGGCATGGCCAGCACGCCGAAATGACTATTGCTGCCGCTGCTCATTCACCAAAGCTGATCCTGTGCGAAAAGCCAATGGCGGTCAACCTCGGAGAAGCTGACAATATGATCGTTGCTGCCAAGCGGAACAAGGTGAAACTGGCAATTGGCCACATGCGCCGATTCTATCGTGGATGGGAACTGGCGAGAGCGCTTGTAGCAGATGGATCTATTGGCACACCACAACGAGCTTGGTCACAAATTCGCGACGGTCTGCTCAATTGGGGCACCCATACCCTCGACGGGCTTCTCTTCGTGCTCGGAGACCCGAAGGTAGAGCGGGTCATAGGAAATATCGAGCGCAAAACCGACCGTTATGAACGAGCCATGCGGATTGAAGATGCTTGTATGGGTCTTATGCAGCTTTCTAACGGATGTCAAGTTCTGATTGAGAGCGATCTGACCAAGTATGGCTCGATTAACTTCACCATTTATGGCAGCGAGGGAACAATCATCATAGATGAAAACACCGTCAAGCTCATGAACGCATCGACTCAGGGATGGAAACAATACGAGATCGAGCAAAATGATCCATTTGCTGGCCAAGCACAAGGATTACTAGATTGGCTTAACGGCAAAGTAACTGAATATCGGGGTGAGGCGACGCTAGCAAGAGCTACGCTCGAAGCCCTATTAGCAGTATATGAATCTACTCGCCTCCATGAAGCTATCACAATGCCTTTGCTCACGCGGGTTACACCGATTGACCTACTGGTAGAGCAAGGACACGTTCCAGTACAGTACCCTGGTGCTTATGATATTCGATCATTCCTCGTGCGCGGAGAAGCAATGTCCTGGGATATTGATAGCGCTCGCTAGCAGCGCTACCCTGGAGACCGGCTTCAAGAGTTTTTCTCGTGACAGTGACAGTCTGCTAACAGCTCTCTGACCCAGAAGCTACGTATGATGTTCAATTAGAATTGCTCTACTAGCCAATGAGAAAACGTTCACCAACAGCAAGCATCTTGAAAGCTTGTGCCGGAAAGGTCCGGTAGAGGTGATCGACGAAGAAAACCGGGTTTTCGGTATTCCCTCCGAAGAGATCGTAGTGAAGAGGAACAACTACACCGGCTTTCACAGCGTGCGCTAAATCTAGGGCCTCCCGATAGTTCATATTGCCGGCGATGTTGCGGCGATTGCGCACCCAGTCGCGGCCATTTATCGGGAGGAAGACAACGTGGGGAGAGAAGGGTACGAGATCTTCTGCTTGGCCATCAAATCCTACGGTATCTCCAGAATGAAAAAGGCGTAAGCCGTCAACTTCGACTATATAACCAACATACAGATGATTGCCACGTTCGTTGACTTCAAACTCTTCATGCTTTGCTCTTAATGGAGTGATCTTCAAGCCAGGAACTTCGATTGATGTACCTACTATTGCTGGATGGAGGCGCTCCATCGCGACGCCAGACGTGATGGCTATCGGGATATGGGGTTCAGGAACCACAAAACGACACGAGGGGAAACGCTGAGCGAGTGGCCCTATGGTAGCTGGATCAAGGTGATCCAGATGATGATGGGTACATAACACCCAGGTAACATCAGCTATCTCGCTACACTGTAATGGTGGAGGGAAAAGTCGCGCGGGATGTTCACTGAAAAAGGGGTCGATGAGGAGTATCCCCACCGAACACTTCAGAACTATTGAGGCCTGCCCAAGATACCAGCAAGCAACTGTTCTCCTAGGCACCTCATAGCTAGCTATATCGCGGGCTAGCATTTCTCCGTGTTGAAGGACTCGCTCGGTCATATGAAAACTTCCTCAATTTCAAATGATGACGCACTCTCCGTGATGATACGCTCAATAACTGAGGAGCCTCAAGTCAGCGAGCGGGAGGTACACTTCCATCTGACTGAGGTGTTTGAGCAGTCTCGCGAGCGAGAAAGTCGCCCAGAACAGCCCAACCACATTGGAAACAAAGCTCCCGCGCGTGGTTAAGATAGCAGGCAGCGCGCTGTTTTAACCGCACAGCGTAGTCACTGTCAGCAATCGTTGCTTGTTGGGTGGCGCTCGCCGCGTAATCGAGAGAGCGCAAAAGCCCAGCAACAAGTGTTCGCTGCGCATTCCATAGACCTTGATAAGAACGAGCAATGAGATCAAAGATAGCATCCGGCGGTAGGGCAGTGAACGGATTGAAGAGCAGATCGGCGAGATCCCATTCGGGGGCGGCGACGGTTGCAGTTTCCCAATCGATGAATCGAACTTGTTCTTCTTCTTTCAGAATATTCAATGGTACGAGTGAATTGTGAATGACCTGGACCTGACCGCTGAATAGATCATCGGTGAGGGCGCCACGGGAACGCCAGAGCACCTCGATGTAGTCTTTCGAAGTGGAAAACAAGCGTTGTAGGGCAATATGAAAACGTGCCTGGAGCGTGACTGGTGTGACTTCATCAAGCTCAATACTAGAAACGACTCGCTCAAATATCTTGCTATTCTCCAGCAATATACGGTGCAGGATTGCTAATGCGCCAAGCGCTTCTGCTAGCAATGATTGACGCGCCGGCACAGTGGATGCGTTCTCCAAGAGGTAAGCGAGGTTATCGCCAGCACACATCTCCATCGAGAGCACGCCCCAATCCCTATTGATCGCTACGGCATATGGATGAGGCGCGAGCTCCGGTGCACATTGTTCCAGAAGTCGGAGGATCCAATGTTCACGGCGTACATGGTGTTCCCAAAACCGATCTGTCCCTTTTCGCACGATCTTTATGATCACCGGCTTTTCACTTTGAGGATCGGTCAGCCGGTAGACTTCGTTACGCGAGAACCTCCCTAAAGATAGGACTTTGATATCGGGCTGAAGCGATCCAGGCATGCCGAGCAGGCGTACAACCTGGGGATCCGACAGTAAAAGGGAAAGATCGTCATAGTGAGGTGAGTTCATACAGCCGTACGTCCTGGCACGTTCAATACCGATGATCCACGGGCCAGTGTGTCGGGACACGTCGTCTGATATGCAGTTACCGCTTCGGCAAGAGCGGTTTCTCCTCGTTGATGAAGGAGCATGCTCCACTCCTGGAGAAGGACATCCAGGCGTCCTTCTTGGTAGACTTCGCGCAAAGCTCGCCGCCAGCTTGCAAAAAGGGAATCCAGCATGCACTCGTGATAGGCGGCGGTAATCAGCGCGAGCGATAAACCTGGGCGCAGTATAATGCTCAGAGGTCGAATACGCTGACCAAGCTCAAGAGTGAGACGTGGATCTTGCTGCAGCACGGCAGTGGCTGCAAAAGCCCACGCATCATAGCGATGCATCACAGCCACGTAAGAGAGCATAGCGTTCGACGTGTTCGAGGCCAGTTCGCATCGGAAGGCTTCGCGCTCCAAGTGCCAGCGGCCAATTTGCAATAAACTCCCTCGCGATATCACTAGCCATTGCTGGGCCCCTCTACACTCGACGCGCACGATCATCCGCTTACTCGACAGAGCGATTGCAAAAACCCCTAGTACTAAGCCAGCCATACCAAAAAGCCAAAGGGCAGGACGATCTTCTACCGGAGCGAACAGCATGACACCACTCCAGGTTATCCCCAGAGCCTGGAAGAACCAGAGCAAGCGCACAACCGTCAGAGGTTTCCATCCGAGCAAATTGAAGTGGTGATGAAACGGAGTGGCGAGAAAAGGGAGGGGATATTCGACATGCGGTACGAACGTTTTCGCATGAGCGAAGCGGCTCAGCCGTCCCCAGCGACGATAGAGCGGTGTCAGGACGCCTGTCTGCAAGAAGACGCTACCACCTTCCACGGCTATGGCAGCACAAATAAAAGGCAAGAATATCGTGCTGCCTGTTTGAAGAGGCGGTAAAGCAACGAGCGTTCCAAGGATGAGTGCGCCGCAATCGCCGATATAGGCCCGAGCACGCCGGTGCACAGAGCTACCTCTTGTCCAGTTCGATGGCATATTGAGCAAGAGCACGGCAAGGCTCACTCCTACGAGGATGGCGCTTTCTATCAGTAGCAATAAGCTTCCAGTAAAGATGCCAATCCCGACGAAGCCTATTCCGCTCAGAAACGTCAAGCTACCAGTGAGGCCATCAATTCCATCGGAGAAGCCTGTAGACAATACAATGAGAACGAAAATCACTGCTCCGATCACGCTGAATAGTTTCCCCAGGCTGCCTTGTGCCAAGGGAGCCTGGGACCAGAACAAGCCAGAGGCAACCCCTATAAAGATGATGCCTTGTGCACCTAGCCGTACTCGCTCCGAAAGACCTGCACCGCGAGACTTCCATACGTCGTCAACCCATCCAAGCACGCCTTCCGCCAAGAGTACGCTAGCGATGACGAGAAGAGGGCGGCGAAGTACAGGTATGTAGAATGCGGAGGCGAGAAACAAGGAGGCCCCACAAAGGGTGACGACGGGACCCAGAACAGAAGGAAGGCGATAGTTGACCTGTGTAGGGAAATGCGCGTCATGGCGATACTCACCAGATTTATTCTCGCGGGAGCGAAAATCAGGAAATAGGCGCAAAGCGAGAAGACCACCGAACGAACCGCACAGAGCGCTCAGACACCCTAATAAGAAAGGCCACCATGGTGATATAGCGTTATGACTCACGCGTCGCTGCTACTATGAGCTAATGATCAGTGCTATCGCCATAAGGAGTATCTAAGTTATTTGTGGCGGGGCGGTGAATGAAATTTACACCTCGCAAAGAATCCTCGGTCGCCTGCTCATTCTGAAACTCGAGAATAAGACCGAATACCTGTAAGAGGATGTGTTTACCAACAGGTTCATGCCCCATCGTTAGATCATGTCGAATATTGAAATCAATACACCAACATTCACGTTCTGTCAATGCGACAGGAAGCGTTGGTGAACGAGAGCCAGCTTCAAATTCCTTGAGTAGGCTAAAGACCTTGATCAATAACCCTTTCGCAACCCCTGACGGTCCCTCGTCATCTTTCCAGGTGTGTCGAATGAGATAATCAACCGCCCAGCAATCACTTTCGGTAAGCTGGATTACTTTTGTCTTTTCCATTGCTCGTCTCCCCTCTCCGCTTATAGCCGTTCGAAACGGCTAACATTGAGGACCATGACAGTTGCGGCCGAGGTTCGGACAGATCGCGCTGCACGATCAGAAGAGGAATTGACTGTGTGGGGCTTACACGTCTCTTGAATGATGCGCAGGACTTCATCGACTTGATCATTATCAACACCGATAAAGACAGTGGCATTACCACGTTTCAAGAAGCCCCCAGCAGTGTCTAGACGAGTAGAACGAAAATCTGATTGGCGTAAAGTCTCAATCAATGTCGCTGCATCATCCGGGTATGTGATAACCGTTACGAGCTTCACGTATGATGTCCTACTCCCAAGCCTAGCACCAGTGTAGCATTCTCCGACCTGAGCTGACACATGAGCTTCTCAGTATCGCGGACGGAACCAACGCTGAAGACGCGACCACCAGGGCGGTACAGTAGAACGTGGATAATCAATTACCCGTCCACGCCACATATGCGGATGCTTCTGAACGAACAATGCTTGGGTGAAGGCGAGCAAGATACCGTAGATGACGAGGAATGCCGCCACAATACCGAGGAGAAAACTGGCACCTGCTCCGATAAGTATGCCCCCGAAACGGGCAAAGATAACGAGCGCACCGGCTAGGAGTAGCGCGTCTCTCGTACTGAGTAACTGTACTCTCAATGAACGAGGCGATTGCCGGTTACGAGGGGGTATGCCGTGACTGTGTGATGAATAATCTCCCGGAAAATCCGAAATACCATCAAGGATAGAGCGAATTTCGCGCTCGTAACGAGGTGTGGTCATGCTGTTTCCTCCGCCAGAGGCTTATCCCCTACTGACATCCCAGCCAGTATACTGGACAACTCAACCTTTGATCCTATGTCCCAAACGCACCAACCTTATTTATTGAGGAACGTGCTCTTTGAGACAAACGGTCGTTCCCACACTTCAGCGTCCATAGGATACCCTTTTCGTTCCAACCAACCTTTCAGCACAGTGCGCTGAGAGAAGCCAAGGGTATGAAGCCACTGCGCTTTCCCCTTATCAGATGTGGTAACCGTCCAGATTGGCGCCTCTGGCCAGGACATACTATCAGGCGACTGAGAGCAAATCTCCGTAAATGCTGGCAGCGCACAGATATCCGCCCGCCATACGCGATTAAACCAACCAGGGTCCGGGCTGAAGAAACACCATCCCCCTACTGCGCCGTGCTCTGTCACTTGAACACGCTGGAATTCTGTATCAAAGGCTTGTATTCGCCTCTGAAAAGAGATGAATGAGCCTTCGAGATTTCCCTGACCACTCACCCCCATGGTGGAGAATCGAGGCAATGGTTCAGAAGGCATCACCGGCTGAACTGCTGAGACGTTAAGCACAGGCCAATCCTCCCACCGCAGCGCTCGGGTCGTAACAGTTGCGGAAGGCTGCAGCAGTTCGCGATCACTCTCCGGCGACACCTTCCACATCATTGCCCCAGATCCCGGCGCAATGGAACGGAAGCCAAACGAGTGATAGATCCAATATGGGTGGGTATTGAAGCCTGTGCTCAGGGTAAGGATCTTGATACCGCTCGCTGCGCAATGTTCCATCTGGATCGCCATGAGCTGGCGATAAGCGTTTCGCCGCCGCCATTGCGGCGCGGTAAACACGTGGCTCAGGATGCCACAACCGCGTGCATCCGAAATCATCACCTGGCTGACCAGTTCCTCATGCACCGTAGCGATATAGAAGCGAGTGCGTAACCCATCAAGCGAGTCCACGAAGGCTCGCTCCAGGTGAAAGCGCCAGTCTGGCGCCTTGTGTGCGAGAAAGGTGAGCAGCCGACCAGACCACTCTAGATCAGGAGCCTCAACATAGCCAAAGTCAACAGCCTCGCCGCTGGAAAGCTTGCCGCTTGTCAAAAAGTGATACATCTTATGCGATTTCCTTAATCCTAGCCAGAGAAGTCAGAGAGCAATATGGGGTATACCAGAATGACGATAGCTCCTACAGTGCTCAACGGCAACTCAACAAACTCGACCAAGAGCTCTATGAGACTCGCGTGCGGGCCACTGTACGAGAGCTACGGTCGATCATCGAGAAAGGTGTGTAACCAGCTATGCACCGTTCTCTGTCTTTTCCTCATGTGCAAGTTCCTTCCGCAAGTTCTCCAGTGCTCTGCTGAATTGCACGGGGTAGGCGGCTGCATCTTTGAGAAGACGATAGCACTCAGGCAATGATTGAAGATTACGCTGAGCCAGTTCCCAGATTTCGCTAAGTGGGGGTAGACTCCCCGATAATACTACCCCATTACGCACTACAGGTCGCAATAGTCGCGTTGCTCTTGGTGGAGCTGGCTCTGCTTCTAAGGCGACAACATCGTGCTCATACTGTCCAACACGATAGACTTCCTTCTTACCTGGCCACGTTGCTTTACCAGGGGCGTGTTTCATCAGCGGACGATCGTCTTGAATAGTATCGGCATAGTGTACGAGCTTATATACTCCACCAAGGAAACCTCCAGGGATGCCATGCGTTACCGATCCGGCGCCAACACCCAGGTGTGTACCAACGCCAAAACCGTCGATTGGTGCACCGTTCGCCAATAGATCAGCAATAGAAAACTCGTCGAGGTCTCCACTCGCAAGAATTCTGACTTCCGCAAGCCCTGCCTCATCCAACACTGCCCGGACGAGCAGGCTATCGTTGAGCAAATCACCACTATCTAAGCGCACAGCAGCAAGCGTATGCCCTAATTCGCGCTGGGTGGCAAGAGCGACATCCACAGCGACATGAATCGCACGTTGCACATCGTACGTATCGAGCAAGAGCGTGTAGCGATTATATGTCCGTGCTACGGCTTCAAATGCTGACTGCTCATCCTCGAAGATCTGCACGAGTGCATGGGGAATCGTCCCAGTGGCCAAGAGACGATACTGATATGCGGCTGCGAGGAAGGAGGTGCTGGAACAGCCGCCAATGAATGCTGAACGCGCTACGACAAATGGCTCCTGGGCACGCCGGAAAGAAAACTCGGAGACGCGACGTCCCCTGGCAGCATACACGATACGTGACGCTTTTGTCGCTATGAGCGTGGCAAGATTGATCGCATTGAGGAGGCCAGCTTCAACGAGCAGCGCCTCGCGAAACGGTGCAGTGACACGCAGCAATGGCTCATTAGGAAATGCTATTGACCCTTCAGGCATTGCAAGGAGATCCCCGGTGAAACGGAGGCTTTCCAGCTCTTCCAAAAAACCGGGGTGATAATCACGGATCTGGGCTAAAAAACGCAAGTCTTCAGGTGTATAACGAAAATCTCGTATGAACTCTAGAGCTTGCTCTAACCCAGCGAATAGTAGATAAGAGCCATCGAATGGCGCTTTTCGTGTATACAGGTCAAAAGTAGCAACTCCATTGCGGCCGTTGAGCCAGCTTATGTAGGCAGCATCGGGGTGATACATGTCAGTAAGCAAGCCGGGGTGGATGTCTTGACGCCACGCAGTGCGATTATAGGACATCCTAAGCTACCTCTCCGGCGCGAGCTCTGGTTGAAGCTTTCCGATGTGCTCGAGTGTTGTTACATAAGCGCCTGCTCGCACCATTTCGACAATGGCACGTTCGGAATCACCTGGAGCAACGTTTACCCCACGACTACCATCGAGGAGCAGAATTGTCCTGAATCCCTTGGAACAAGCCTCAAGCACCGTGGCGCGCACGCAGTAGTCAGTTGCTAAACCACCAATGCACAAGCAATCGATGTCTTCGGTGCGGAGAGCATCTTCTAAAAAGAGCCCGCCATCCGTTTGGGCTTCAAAAGCAGAATACCCATCATCGGTAGCTCCCATACCTTTGGAGACGACAACGGCATTGCTAGGTAGTTCCAGAGTCGGGTGGAAAGCTGCTCCCGCCGTTTCTTGCACACAATGAACTGGCCACGGTCCTCCATAGGCTTGGAAATGTGTAGATCGTTGGGGATGCCAATCGCGAGAAACATACACAAGTATTCCATGTTGCTGAGCTCGACGTAGGTACGTATTCAGGGTAGGAATAACCTCATCTCCTCGAGGCACTGCAAGCGCACCTCCCGGACAGAAATCACGCTGTACATCGACGACAATTAGGGCAGCGCTCATACTCTCCTCCCTTTCACATTATGAGTAGAGTGTAAGCCCGCCTCCTCACGTAGACCTATAAAGCGATACAGGCGCGGTGGGCGATGTCGATTTCCACTGCGGTGAAAAGCTGTCGCCTCTACTAGACCCGAGGCTAGCACTTTGTGGATGAAATTCCCCGGATCCAGCTTACGTTCTAGGATAATTTCATAAACGTGGCGCAGTTCTGCCATTGTGAATAAATCGGGAACAAACTGAAAAGCAATTGGGGCATAGTCCACTTTGCTACGTACGCGCTCTACGGCCGTTTCGACGATTGTGCGATGATCGAAGGCCATACGCTCAGGAAGCGCGGTCACGGGGAACCACGCAACAGTAAGTCCCGCTTCATCGGCATGAATTGTGAGATCGCTACTCCGAACGAGCGCATAATACGAGATGGTAATAACGCGCGCTCTGGGATCACGGGCCGGCTCGCCAAAGGTGTAGAGCTGTTCGAGATAGACTTTCGATACTCCAGCTTTTTCCCGGAGTTCACGTTGAGCAGCATCATCGAGCCGTTCATTGTGCAAAACAAAGCCCCCAGGAATCGCCCAATGTTCCCAAAAGGGGTGCTGCTTACGTTGGACAAGCAGCACTTGTAGGCATTCTTCCCCTTCATTAAGGGTAGTGAGCTGTATCGTAAGGATGACCACATCCACTGTAACGAGGGGATGTTCGCGAATTTCCATCATTTCATGTTGCATCCACTCACCTATAGCCCGAATCGCTCATCCGTGTCAACTCATTACGCCTCGGTATCGATGTATCCTCTTTCCCTATCGCTACTACGCTCACATACTGGAATGTATGATGGTCTGGCTGGCAAGTTGGTGTTCTTCTTGGGGGAAGGAGGCAAGGTTCCGTGAAAGAAAAACTGCGATTTGGAGTAATCAGCACTGCTCGCATCGGAGTGAGCCAGTTCATACCGGCAGTACAATCAAGCAGTGAACTCTGTGTGGTATCTGCCATAGCCAGTCGAGACCTCACGCAGGCCCAGCGTGTCGCGGCTCAGCTCAACCTACCCAAGGCTTATGGAACCTATGATGAGCTGTTAAGCGATCCTGATATCGACGCCGTGTACATTAGCTTACCGAATCGCCTGCATGCAATTTGGGCACGTCGAGCTGCAGAAGCGGGCAAGCACGTACTTTGCGAAAAACCTCTCGCCCGGACAGTCTCGGCGGCTCGAGAAGTGGCGGAAAGCTGCGCACAACGAGACATCATTCTTATGGAAGCCTTCATGTATCGGCATCACCCCCAACACACAAAAGTGAAGGAGCTCCTCGCCGCAGGAGCGATAGGCGAAATCCACATCATACGTGCCTCTTTTTGCTTCACCTTGCGCAACCCTGACTCGAACATCCGCATGAACGCAGAGCTTGAAGGTGGAGCCCTTATGGATGTAGGATGTTACGCCGTCAATGCCTCTCGATTCCTCTTCGAAGCTGAGCCGATTGCCGCTAGCGCCTTTGAACATCGTGATCCGGTCTATGGTGTTGATGTGTCACTAGGCGGCATTCTCCTTTTCTCAGAAGGTCGCCTAGGAATAGTAGATTGCAGTCTCGAAACTGGGAGCGGGGGCAGATATGAGGTTGCTGGTAGTGAAGGAATGATTATCGCCGACCGTGCCTTTACGCCTGGGACAAATCTAGTCACAATCAGGTTGATTCGGGGGAACAACGTTGAAACATTCGAGATTCCAGCGACCAACCAGTACGCACTAGAAGCGGATCACTTTGCCCGCTCGGTGGCGGAAGGAAAACTGCTCCAACCGGCTGAGGACGGAGTTGCCAATACCTACATCATTGAAGCACTGTATCAAGCAGCAGCTCAGGGTACGACAGTACAACTGCAGATGAATATTTAGCGAGGGCAATCGCCTTGCTGAAGACATTACCGTAGGATACGACCAGCAATAGTCGTGTGCGCGCGTTCTTCGAGTACATCGTCTAATGGTTGCAGGGGGATGTCCTTTCCATAGCGATAACGTAGGGCGAGGTGTAACAAATGATCAGCGAACCAAGGATTTTTAGGGAGGAGCGGTCCGTGAAGATAGGTGCCATACGCTGATCCTGCGATTGCTCCTTCTAGACCATCGCAACCATTGTTACCAAAGCCACTCAGTACACGCCCTAGAGGTTGAGCATGACCTAGGTAAGTCCGCCCTCCATGATTTTCAAAACCTACCAGTGTGGCGCCCATACCAAACCAGTCGCAAGCGACGACGGTGTTGCCAATACACCGTAGAGCTCGATCACCTGGATGTTCGGTAACGGCGTCAAAGATCCCTATGCCTTCTAGTTGGTGTCCCTCGTTATCGCGATATACATGACCAAGAAGCTGATAGCCACCACACACAGCGAGAACTGGACAGTGGTCCGCCATCATGCGGCGCAATACCCCGGCCTTTCGGTGAAGATCCGTCGCCATCAACGTTTGCTGCCGATCTTGACCACCGCCGATGAAGATGAGATCAAAGGCCCCGACACTTAACGAGTCTCCCACACCCACAGCCTGAACCGAAATATCAATGGCACGCCATTTGGCGCGACGCGACAGCACGATAACATTGCCGCGATCACCATAGATGTTCATAAGGTCAGCGTACAGAAATGCGAGGCGAATTTCTATTGCGTCAAACCTCCCATTCCGGGCCAACCCAACGGAGCCGGACGAACAACTCACGTAATGCTCTCATTGCGGTATACGTGGCAAATACAGGAAGTATGCTGTCACCCTGTGCAAGCGCAAAGGCCGTCTCTACACCGGTAAGTAGCTGTTCGCGAATAATCAATCGATCTACCGGCATACCGGCGTACTTGAGACGTACGGCGATGTCGCACGCTCGGGTTCCGGAACAGACGATGGCCGAGAAAGAGTCCGCCGTCAAGGCCTTTTCAAAATCTACGTCCCATAGCCAGGAAACATCTTGGCCATCGGCGATACGATCATTGATTGCCATTAAGAGCACTCCACGAGGAGATTGATCATACAATGCTGTAGTGAGCGCTTGTAAGAAGCCCATTGGATTTTTGACGAGCCACAGCCGCAAGCGATGCGACTCGCTCTCGACGAGCTCGCCCCGACCATATGCTGGGGAGATCTGTGCCAATGGTGCCACCGCAGTATTAGGGGGCACTCCTCCGGCAACAGCAGCCGCCAAAGCGCCTAATACGTTCGCCGCGTTGTAGAACCCGGGCAACTGGATGGTGATATCAAAATGAGCGTCCGCTATTTTGGCAGAGAAGCGAGAGCCTGCTGCTCCGCGAAGGATTGGCTGTGACCCTGAAACGTCCAGCGGCGGCCTCTCACGACCGCACTGCCGACAGTACCACTGTCCAAAATGTCCATATAGTATGGAGCGATACGATAGCACTGCTCCACAAGAACAATACCGCGCATCAGTGAAATCGATCGGTGTACTGTTCTGGCTCTCTGGAAGGCTAAATCCATACCAGACTATCGGTGTCTCGATATGCTCAAGCGCTCGAACGACAAGAGGATCATCAGCATTCGCTACAACGGTTGCACTTGTTGGATGGTCGACGAATGTCTCTCGCCATAAGCGGAGAAGATGATCAAGCTCACCATAGCGATCTAGTTGGTCGCGAGAAAGGTTATGGAGCAAGGCGACTGTTGGCTGGATGATCGTGGTAATAGCGGGAACATATGCTTCATCAACTTCAAACAGTCCGGCATAAGCATTTAAGCTTCCCAAAGGATCTGTTGCTAACACTAATGTAGCAGCGATTCCGGAAGGAAGATTCGCTCCCTGACGATTATGCACGACTCGCCACCCAGCGTGGCGAAGAATTGCAGATAATACGCGCGTGGTAGTCGTTTTACCATTCGTACCAGACACGAGAAAACGTCCGCGAGTGAGCTGTTGAGCAAGCTGCCGGCTGATTCCGGGAGCAATATGTTCTGCAACAATTCCGGGGAAAGTACTACCACCATGTCTACAGATACGGCTCAGAGTTCGAGCAGCCTTAGCCGCAGCGATGGCAGTGAGGAGACGTAGGGAGTAACTCATCAACGGACGCTGATACGCCCCTTACCTTTACACTTTGGACAGATCCCATTAATACGATGCATGGC
>JAMDCW010000050.1:0-6807 GCA_023489405.1 Chloroflexota bacterium | reverse complement strand
CATCCGGATCCGGCCAGTTTTCGTGAACTTCTCCCGTTCCATCACAGCGATTACACTTCGTCGATCCGCCTCCTGTGAGACGGCGGATGAGTGGAGTGCCGATGACAGCGATTAAGACTAATGCGAGGACGGTAATGACAAATGATTCCAAGGTGATCTCCCCCTCGGGAGTATACACTGATTTACGGATCTCAACAGCGCCTTAGGATCTGGATGATGATTGTGGATAGTTCAGCCTAATCGCCTAACCGAACGACACAAAGCGCTTGACTCTCTCCCGCATTAGCGTTAGCACCACTACTGGTGATCTATCGACCGTCGTACTGGCGCGTTCCGGCCGCTTGAAGAGTTAGCCCTCCTAATTATTCCGATTGATGAGCCCGGCGTCGAGCCATGCATCGTAACTGGGGACACCTGATGGTCCGAGGACACTTGATAGACCTAATCTGGAGGATTGCTCGAGATTGATGCGAAGAGCGCACGAACGAGACTACGCTTGAGCAACCAGGTGGAGCGAGCGTCAAATGGCAACCCACCTTCAGTGTACAAGTTGCATCATCTACCAGATGGAGAGTTCTGTGCGTACACTGTACCGTCGTCAGATGGCGTCTCTAGGTGCAGGTCTGTTCCCAGGCAATTTCAGTAGAGTTGCGCTACGGAAGATAGCGCCGCCTCTACAGGAGCATACAAACAATAAGCGGTTAGACTGCTAGGTATAATAGAAATGACATAAAGTCAGATGGTCGAGTCGAAGCGCGTGCGTGTATTCCAGAGTATACAGCCAGCGTATTCATCAGAGGGGTGTTCATCTCATATGGATCGTCAGGCAATGGCGGCACTCCTTAAGGTGCGCTTACTTCAAGCAGAACAGCAGACGGTGGAAAGCCTGGCTTCGGTGGATGAACGGACTCGCGAGGCACAACATCCAGATGAGATCGCTGCACTCTTCGGGGATGCGGTAATAGATGAAGCGACGTTCATCACTGAACGAGAGCGCGACCTAGCCACGAGGTTGACCTTGCAGCGGGATCTCGAACAGATCAGGGCAGCTCTCCAGCGGGTCGAACATAATACATTCGGTTACTGTGTACAGTGTGGCGCTCTCATTCCTGAACGTCGTTTACTGACCCGTCCCCAGGCGGCTTTATGCGTGCCATGTCAAATACAAGTGGAACGGCACCGCTAGCACGTATATCTATAACTATGCCGTCTAGCCATACAGATATTCAATCCATAAGCATCATCAGCAGAGGCTAAAAATGACAAGAGACCTGGCAATCGGCAATGGCCGGCTCCTCATCAACTATGATTCACATTTCTGCCTTGCAGATATCTACTACCCTCATGTGGGGAAATACATCCAAACAAACTTCTCACCATCTCGTTTCGGAGTCTGGACAAACAATCGGTTTTCTTGGATTGATGACAGCCGTTGGATAAGAGAACTGCGGTATCAGCAAGACACTCTGGTTACCGCAGTAAAAGCGATACATCCTGATTTACACCTAGAATTAGAATTCGCGGATTGCGTAGACTTCGATCGTACGCTGTACATACGAAAGGTGACAGTGCGTCACCTTGACCAACAGCCTGCCGAAGTCCGTTTATTCTTTCACCTTGATCCGTATCTCTATGGAGTTGCGATCGGAGATACGTTCTACTATGAACCGATTAACCGTGCTCTCATCGCCTACAAAGATCGCTGTTACATCTGGTTATCTGGAATGACTGATCAAAGTTTTGGCCTTACATCATTTGCTACTGGTCTTAAACACTCTTGGGGTCAAGAGGGTACGTGGCGCGATGCGGAAGATGGCGTGCTGAGCGGTAATCCTATTGTCCAAGGATCAGTTGATGGCGTTGGGTCATTGACGCTGACGCTCAACGAGCTGGGGGAAGGGGTCGCTTACTTTTGGATGGCTTTCGGCGCATCATATGATGAGGTCGAACAGCTCGCTAGTGATATCAGACTAAGACGGCCAGAAAGTTTTCTCCAGCGCACGGCAGATTACTGGCGTCTCTGGGTAACAAAGCGTGAGGAAAGCTTCGATGCGCTGTCACCACAGGTCGTCAACCTTTACCGCAGAAGTCTCCTCATTACACGCACGCAGATCGATGAGGGGGGAGCAATTGTTGCAGCCAATGATGCCGAAGGATTACGTTTTGGACGAGACACGTATAGCTATGTATGGCCACGAGATGGTGCACTGGTAGCACGAAGTCTCATCCTTGCTGGCTACCCTGAAGTAACACGACCATTCTTCTCATTCTGTGCGCGAGTCATTCGACCGGAAGGATACCTCCTTCACAAGTACACATCGGAAGGATCCCCTGGATCGAGCTGGCATCCATGGATTGACGCCTTTGGCCACCCGCAGCTTCCAATCCAGGAAGACGAAACCGCTCTTGTCCTCTATGCATTGTGGCTCTTCTTTGACGCAACACGAGACGTAGAGTTTATCAAGCCGTTCTATCGACCGCTAGTCAAAGATATTGCAGAGTTTCTTTGCCGCTACCGAGATCCATGGAGCAAACTGCCTTTGCCGTCATATGATCTTTGGGAGGAACGTCACGGCATTCACACATTCACGGTCGCAACCGTAATCGCTGCACTGGAGGCAGCTTCACGTTTTACCCAACTGTTTGGCGAAGCTGATCTTGCACAGCGCTATTCCCAGATCGCTAATGAAATTCGAGAGGCCGCTATGCGGCACTTGTACTCGTCAGAACACAGCCGGTTTGCTCGGCGTGCTATCCATCTCCCTACGCCGGATCGTCCGGCTGAGTTAGATACAACCGTCGATTCTAGTCTCGCTGCTATCGTGAGCTTCGATTTCCTTCCCCTCACTGATCCTCGTCTTCTTAGCACGCTACGCGCTGTTGAAGAACGATTATGGTGTCAATCATCAGTTGGCGGTGTTGCACGGTACGAATCGGATTTCTACTACCGGCAGGTCGATGACACACAGCGAGTGCCGGGCAACCCTTGGCCGGTATGTACACTCTGGTTAGCAGAGTGGTATATCGCCAGGGCGCAGAGACTCGATGATCTTGCTACCGCGCGCAAGCTCTTAGAATGGGTTTGTGATCGAGCATTTCCTAGTGGCACGCTAGCGGAGCAGTTCCATCCAGAGACAGGCCAACCACTAAGTGTTTCTCCGCTTACGTGGAGTCACGCTGGATTCATTGCAGCGGTGGAACTCTACGTTCGAAAGGAGCAACTGCTCGCTGCAGCAGCTCCTACAAAGGCTACTATGACTACTGATAACGGCGTATCAACATCACTTGTGACCACAGAAGCAGTATCAAAGCTATAAAGAACCAGGAGAGAAGAGGAATACACCAAAGTGGGAGAAGTACTGACCATCTAGCAAAATGAAAGCTCAAGGAGGAAAGTTCAAAGACTTTTGGGAACACAGTAGCTGACACACCAACTAGATCGTGGCTAGTCCAGGAAGCTAGACTAGCTAATGGATGGAGAACGACCAGCCAGTTTAATGCAAGTACCTGTCCTTTTCCTCGTGTAAGTCCCAAAACCGTTAGAACAGCTAAGGAAATAAGGATACTCGCTATCCCCAGGGTAGCAGCACCCGCCTGGGATGTCAGTCGGGTCGACCAGATAAACCCGATTGATACTCCAGCAAGAATCGCTACAGCGATTTGAGAGACAATTACGAAAAGCTCTTCACCACGGAGCTGCTGAAATATAAATACATACGTAAAGGCAGGAAGAGTAGAAAGGAGAATAAGGAATGTAACAACTGAAGAGGTGATTACTTTTATCAATGAGAAACGCCAAAGAGACAAGGGACTTCCCCGTAGAAGAGGCAACATATTCTGCTCAACTTCGCCTGCTATGCTTTGAGCCCCTAGCACTACACTAACTAATAAAGCAAAGATTGTATCTACACTCGTAAGAAGCAGAACAGCGATTTGTCCCTTTTCGTGGTTAGAAAGAATTACTGGCACAGTCTCCTGTTGATAGTCAAAAGTTGAGGTTAGTCCTCTCCCAGCAAATGGTGAAGGTGTTAAATGTCGTGGTCCAATATTGGAAATGAAGTAATGCGTTAGAAACAGCAACTCAATTGACGTTACTAAAGATAATAATATAATAGATCGTAAAATCCATGATGACCGTAGTAAAGCGCGGATTTCGTATTGCAGTATCCTAATCACTCGACTACATCCTCATAGTTCAACGATAATTGTGCTACAACTTCTAGATCTGACCATACTTCCTGAAGACGGACAACCCTCACGCCATGGTCGATAAGTGAACCAAGCAACTCGGCTTGAGTATATCGATCACCATCAAATAGAAATTCTAAATTCTGGCCATCAATTGATATGCTATTGATAGATTTATGAGATAAGAGGGCTTGATATGCTATAGAAGGATCGTTAATGACCTCACAACGTAGACGTCGTGAACTTTTTATTATTTGAGCTATTTCGCTCATAGGAACGACTAGCTGTACTCGTCCATTATCAAGTACCACAATATCGGTAATTAGCGAGTTGATGAGAATAGGGAAATTGGTAGCGATAATCATAGTTTTACCGAGATCGCGTAGTTCACGAAGGATTACCAATAGGTCTTGACATGACTGAATATCAAGACCGTAAAATGGCTCATCTAAAAGTAATAGACGAGGGTCGTGCAATAGTGCACGAGCTAATGCTAGTCTGCTACGATAGCCGCGAGAAATCGTATTTATATACTGATCTGCAACAGTAGAAAGCTCCCAAAGTCTTATCAAATCCTCAATCGTTGTCTGACTATGGTGCAACTTATGCACACTGGCGAAAAATTCGAGGTATTCACGGACCTTCAGACCTGGAAACATGCCGAATTCTTCTGGAACAAATCCTACGATTCGTCGGATTGCCGAGGTCATACTCTGGAGATCCATTCCAAAAATCTCCGTTTTACCTCGCTTCGGGGAAACAAGAGTGGCTAAGAGTCTAAGCAGAGTGCTCTTGCCGGAACCATTCTTACCCAGGATCGCACAAATGCTGCTCTCTGGAATTGTCAAGGAAACGTGATGCAACGTTATCGCATCTTGTTCCTCCACGGTAACTTCGGAGAGTTGCACGGCGGCTATAGGAGATGCGGTACGACTCATGGGCCCACCTGCAAACCAAGGAGAAACCGCGAGAAATCTACTCCTGTTTCATGGGAATTCGCTGCCGGCTTATATGTGTAACGAACCCGCACGGCTCCCAATGGCGAAACAAAGTCTGTGATATCACGATAGACGTTCATCCCGCTCACCAGGGGGAGAGTTTTCCACGACTGAGCCGTCCAATCGAAAAAAGAGATGGTTCCTAAACTGACGCCACGGGGGAGCACGCTGCCGCCACTGTACGAGCCTAATACGGTGAGCTGTAAGCTGCGGGCCCCAGTAGCAGATTGTAGGGGAAAATCATACTCCATAGCTAGTGAACCACCGGTAGCTACGGTGAAGCGCTGAGGAAGCGCCCCAGTCACTCCGAGACGTACAAGCGGGACGTACTGGTTCAATGGGCTTTCAAGTGTCTTCAAGGACGTATCGACAGTAATCGGCGTAGGAATGACCAGGACAGCAATAGAGCGAACAACTGCGTGGGCACGCCGCAAAGATACAGCATCAGCGGAATCGTGAATCCATCCAACGATGTAGCTACCACCAGTACGTTGGACCGCTTGCGAACTCGTATGACCCAATGCTTTTAGGACGGTATCTGTACTTGCTGCATTGCCGAGACCTGTGAATGCCGGCACTCTTACGGATTCGAGCGCTTTCTCCACCGACTGGGTGCTTCCTAAACTGTTTGTGCTCGCTTGAGTATCGAAGTTTCCGTGGAAAGAATACGTCGCTCCATTCGGAACTGTGCCAATAGGAATAGCTTGGGAGCCAAGAACCAGAATGGCTCCATGAAGATCTTGGCCGAGATGATTCGTGACAGTGCCAGACAAGGCGTGGGCACCAATGTGCAGAGCGGTCGTCACGCCGTTGCCAAGTCGTTGCTGTGAATCTACTTGAAAAACCGTCATAGCAGATGGACCTAGCGTTACATTCGATGCAACCGTCGAAATCCCTTCGTCTACTGTCACATCAGTAGGCTGATTTGGTGAAGTAAACGAGGTAAACGATCTTCGAGCTGGTTTGAGGAGAGATCCCTGACTACTCACAAGATCTACAAAGCGCTGCTGGGGAGAAAAGAGGCCCACATAGGAAGTAACGGCTGCTACAGAAGATCCAGAAGCCAGGGAAAGCTCAGACACCTGTACTTCAGCAACATCACCGGCCTGATGCAAAGTGGCATATCGAATACCGAATATCGTGAAGGCCAGGAACCAAAAAGGAGCAACCATTCCTATCCAAGCTACCCGATCAAAGCGCTTGAGCATCCCCCAAAACAATGGGATTACAAAGATAGCTTGCAGCAGCAAACCCAATACTAGGGGATAAGGAATGGGATCAGCTAGACTAGGTAGTGTCGAAAGTGCAGCAGTTGGAATACTGAATAAGCTACGAAAACCGCTAAATGACTCGGCTGAAATCGGGACTGTCACATAGTTAAGCATATAGCTCCAGAGCGCTGTCTTACCTGCCCAGTTACTGGCTGGCGCTTGGGAAGTGTCCACGGCACTGTAGAAAATGGTGCCGAATCCCACTCGCTTCGTAACTAGAGCAGGAGCGGCAGGAGTGCCCATCACCGTAGCGCCACCATTCAGAGGCCCACTGGCAAATGCCCAAAGTCCGTTGTTATCAGATCCCGGCGGAGCAAAGCGTTCCAGAGGGCCGGCGTTGTGCTGAATCG
>JAMDCW010000073.1:3020-10264 GCA_023489405.1 Chloroflexota bacterium | reverse complement strand
TGAACCACCGGTGAGTGAGCCTCCCCAGCATGAGGAGGCTGTGGCATTGCCGAGTGCGCTGACCGGGGATATTGATCTCATCCTTCCTCGAACCGCTGATCGCATTACCCTCGAGGTCATCGTGGCCGTTCTCCAAGAGCAGCCGGGGGTCACTGTGAGGAAGATGCAGACATACCGTGATACCTTGGTGGTGCCTATCCAGCTTGTGCGCCCGGTACCGCTAGTGGCAATTCTGCGTGAGCTGCCGCGCGTAGCGTCGGCTGAACTGGTGCCGGCACGCTTCCAGCCTGTTGGCTCTGCCCCTCTTCACGTTATCGTGCAGATAGTGTAGTGCGCATGGGAAAAGGAGGGGCGTATCCTCCCTGGGCGAAGCGTCTGATTATCCAGGCTCTCTCGGCGTTCCAGTGAATCGGGAACCGACCAGTCTTGGCCAGCCGCTGGCGAATTGGTCCGCAGATAGTGGCATACGGCCTTCTGCTTGGAGTCTTGTTACTGCTAGGCCGCCTTCGCCGCAGACGACGGCGAGCGTGGCAGGGTGCCGAGCTATATCAAGCTGGACGATTGTGCCAGGAGGTGCTTGGCGAGCGGTGTCGAGGACATCGGCTTCGAGGATAGCGATCCGGCGCCCGTTGAGCCAGGAGAACGTACGAGGCCAGGGATCATAGGCCCGTATTTTCCGTTCGATAAGCCAGGCTGGCTCCTCCCAGCGGATGGCCCCGTCTTCCCGGGTGAGGAGATGGGTAGTGGTAGCGAGCGATTCATCTTGAGGGTGAGCTGTAATCTCACCACGTGTCCACGGCTGGAGAACCGTCATGAGGCGTTGGGCGCCGAGCGTTCCTAGAAGGGCCAGGAGTGTACGCGTAGATGCCCTGGGCGGAACCGGTATGGCTATTTGGTCCACGATAGGTCCGGCATCCATAGCACGGACCATGCGGATAATGGTGACCCCAGTTGTCGTGTCACCGGCGAGGATGGCTCCTACAACTGGAGCAGGCCCGCGATGGCGTGGCAGAAGCGAAGGGTGAATGTTCAACCACCCCGTACGGGGAATACGCAATGCCGTACGGGGTAGGAGCTGCGCGTAGCTGGGAACGACGCGAATATCTGGCGCTAGCGCGCTAAGAAGGCTGATGAAGGAGGAGTCGCGTAGTGATTCCGGTTGATAGACAGGTATTCCGGCGCGTTGGGCGAGCTCTTTCGTGGGAGGAGGCGTAAGCGCTGAGCCTCTTCTTGCTGGTCGATCGGGTTGAGTTACTACCGCAACCAGCTCGATGCTCCGTTGGTGATGTTCGAGGAGGGCAGTGAGCGCAGGGAGCGCGATATCTCGTGTGCCTGCGAAGATGACGCGGATGATGGTGCCGATCTTCCCCCTCGCCTACCCTAGCGATGACTCGTGATTGCCTGAGCAGGTTCAAGACGAGCCGCTCGCAGTGCAGGGATGATCCCTGAGAGACCGCTCAGGAAGAGAACGACGATGATCCCACTGACTAGCATGAGAGGAGGAGTCGTGATGCGCAGCGGCGGCAGGCCTGCTGACTGGAGCGGTAAGGTGCTTGATAGCAGTTGAGCGATGATGGCGGCTGCGATGGCACCGATACCGCTTCCGATCAGTCCGAGCATGATTGACTCGCTGAGGAAGATGACGCCAATATGCCAATCTTGCGCGCCGAGGGCTTTCATAATGCCAATTTCGCTGGCACGCTCGGAGACCGAGGCCAGCAGCATCGTTATGATGTTCAGCAATGCCAGGAAAAGTCCACCGATGCCAACAATTGCAGCGACAAGTTTGGCAATATTCAATACCGTGACGATGCTGTCGGCGTAGTTTTGTGGTGTCTCGACATGGAGGTGGAGCGACACGATTGCCTGACGGACGCTTGCGACAGCGCGCACATTATCGACTTCGACGATGATGCTGTCGACGGCTGTGGCGCTGGGACTGCCTTGAGCCAGAATCCGCTCACCGGACTTATACGGGAGGAACGCAAAGGGTACGTGGCTGTCGATGACGCCGATGACGCGCAGCCGTACCGGCGGCCCGGTTACGTTGACACTCTCTTGAGGGGTGAACTTGAGCACTTGTCCGACGATCGAGTTGACGGTTGGCAGTGCTGAGGAGGGGACCTTTTGCTGTTCAGCGGCGCCCGATGGAGCTGCTACATCGTGGATCGTTTGGATGAATCCTGCTGTTATGACGATATCGTTACCATCCTCGGTCCGGAAGAAGGAGCCTTTGATCAGACGGACACCAGCCGCTTGCGTGAGGTAGGTAGGCGGTACAGGTCGGAGCTCGAGAGGCACTGGCATTGAGGCGATCGTTACGGTTCCTCCGACTTGTTGCTCGGGAAAGGCTTCGAGAACGTGAGGGAGATGCTGGAGAATGGTTAAGGTTTTAGGGGAGATTCCTGTCGGGGGAGCGCTGGTGGGGCTTGATCCGAGTTGCAAGGGAGCATCGACGTGGAGCACGGTTGCTGGTGCGTAGGTTGAGAGCTGGGCTGCCACGTCCTGCTGGAGGCTACTGGCGACGCCGAAGAAGAGGAGAAGGCCGATGGTGCCGATGGTGACAGCCGTGAGTACGAACGCCGTTCGCAGAGAGCGCCGGAATAACCCTTGCCACGCAGATTGGACTAAGCGAATGAGAAGTAGCACCTAGAAGCCATCCTCCTCAAGTACATGACCATTCTCAAGGTAGATGCGCCGGTCGGCTTGTAAGGCGTATTCGCGGTGGTGGGTTACAAGTATGAGTGTCTTCTCGTAATTGCGGGCAAGTTGAAAGAGCAACGACATGACGGTTTGACCTGTGGTTTCGTCGAGGTTTCCTGTCGGTTCATCAGCGAGAATAAGAGGAGGATTGGTAATGAGAGCCCGTGCGATGGCAACGCGCTGCTGTTCTCCACCGGAGAGTTGATCAGGGAAACGGTGGAGTGCGTGTCCTAGACCTACGACTTTTAGAAGCTCCCGGACGTGGTCGCTGCGATGTTCGTGTGTTCGGTCGAAATAGAGCGGAAAGTAGACGTTGTCTGCGATGCTCATACGAGGGAAGAGGTTGAAGGCTTGGAAAATCATGCCGACATCACGATTGCGAAAAGCGGCGAGCTGCCTGCCGTTAAGCTGGCGGAGGTTCTTTTTGTTCACGATGATGTCGCCGGCTATCGGCTTGGCAAGGCCGCCAATGAGATGCAGCAAGGTGCTTTTCCCCGACCCTGATGGACCGATGATAGCGGTGACACCTCCCCACGGGATAGCAAAGGACACGTTATCGATCGCGATAATGCGCTGCTGGTTTGCCGTGTAGCTATGGATAAGCTCATGCGCCCAGATGGCGTAGCGTTCGCCGATCGTGTCACTATTCATCGTTACCGTGGCCCTCTTCTTCGGTGTGGGGTGTTGATGGCGTGAGCGGTTGGCGTCAGGATGCCGCCCTCCGGGCTAGAGCACACCGGGTGGAAGTAGCGTATTTCCCCTCGCTGGACGGTGAGGTGGCAGCGAAGGCGCCGCTGAGCGGTGCGGGTTTCACCGTAGCTGTCGGTGAGGGGGAATGAGCCGTCTTCGATCGTGAAGGCGGCTACGTGAGCGATATCTCCGACGGTGATGCGGGAAGGGCTTGGATAGCCGATGGCGCGGCCGGCTGCGACGGTACAGCAGGCCAGAGCGCGGTGGAGAGACATGCCGAGTAGCATGTATTTCGAGAGTGTCGTTGGTAGGTCGAAGACCGGGCCGTTCACATTTTCAGCGTGAACATCAGTAGAGATTGTATCTGGTAGTTCTCCTTGCTGTAGCAGTTGATCTGCCACTTGAAAGGAGAAGCTGCCCATTCCGTGGCCGGTATCGAGCAGGATACCTCGGTCCTTGGCGGCACGAACCTCATCGCGTAGAGTCCCTCCCGGCGTCGTAATACGGTTCGAGTGACCAGTATGACAGTGCGTCAGGATGTCGCCGGCGCGCATATACGTGAGAATCTCGCGCAGCTCCGGAGGACCTTTGCCGATATGGACCATCAGTGGCAGGCTGAGGGCGGTTGCTGCCGCGCGGGCTCTTGCGAGACCTTCAAGTCCGCGCCCTCCTACGGTATTGACGTCGATCCGCGCTTTGATGCCAACGATGATATCGCGGTGCCGCTCGACAGTTTGAATGGCGAGATCGACATCCGCGTAAGCGGAATGGGCGAGTTCATAGGTTTTATGAATGAGTCCGATGGAAGAGATATTGAGGAAAGCAAGCGTTTCCACACGGTTGTGCCCCCAGATCCACTCCCGAAAGCCACGGAAGCTATAAGCGCCGGCGCTCCCTGCATCGATCGCTGTCGTCACCCCAGACCGCTCGGTGACCGGATCTAGAGGAATTCCCCAATACGTCGCTCCCCAGTAGCCATGGCAATGGAGATCGAGGAGGCCAGGTGTCACGATGGCTCCCTCGAGTGCTATTTCACGGTCCGCCGTGATGAGAGGAAGGGTTGGTGCAATTGCCGCAATGCGACCGTCTTGGATAGCAACGTCAGCGGAGGTCGTGGTCCCGTTTTCTACATCGAGCAATTGGGCGTTGCGTAGGATGAGGGCATAGTGTTGGCGTATCTCACTGGTCATCATCATCACCCTCCTAGAGTACGTGGTTAGATACCAAGAGTGTGGGCCGGGCCGAAAGTACTAGAAATGTTGGCGCGCCTGCCCCTACTGGGAGAGTACCAGGCTCCTTCCCCCTGTAGAGTTTACTGTTGACGCTGAAGGAGGAGGATGGCCATCAGACAGCCGAGGGCATTGAGGAGCCCAGCGATGACAAAAGGCATGCCGGAGTTGAGGCTGACGAGGGACCCGCCAACAAGGGCGCCAGTGAGTTTGGCAGAGTTCCATCCAAAATGGGTGAGTGCGAGAGTGCGTCCTTCTTCGCCGGTATGTGAAAGTTCTTTGATGAGGCCCGGCATGAGGACAGAGAGTGACCAGGCGCTGCAGGCGCCAAGAGTGCCGGCTATGAAGAGGGGCAAGAGCGCATGCGTGCTTCCTGCTGTGATCAAGGAGATTGTTGCAATGAGCGCTGTCAGTACGGCTGCCGGTTTGCGGCGGCCGATGCGGTCGGCTAGGCGTCCAGTACCAAGCTGGCAGCACGCGGCAAGACTCAGGCTCAGGGCAGAAAAGGTGGCGGCGGTGGATGGATCGTGCGTGATACGGAAGAGGAGGAGCGGGAGAAGGAGCGTCGCCATTCCCCAATAGAATGTGGGAAAGAGCCGGATGCCGAGAAGCAGCAGAATCTCTGGGCGTGTCGCGATGGCGAGGTAGCCGGCATGCTGGTTGACAGCGTGCACTGCTTGTGCTGTAGACACACTGATTTTTGGTAAACCGAGCCACGCGCCAGCGATGACCATGAGCGTCGTGGCGACGATGGCTATTGCGAGCAGGTTCCAGCTCGTGTGATCGAGGAGAGGTCCTGCAGCGCCGTTCCCTAGAGATGTTCCAAGCGTCGAGCCGATGAAAAATAGGGCCGAGGCCGTTCCAAGATGGGACTGGCGCACGGCGCCCATAAGGTATGTTTGACCACCGATGCTCTGGATGCTCTGCAAGAATCCGGCGGTCAGTGAGAGGACGATCAGGAAGAATACGCTGTGGGTGAGGAATATGCCTCCAGCAAAGAGGCCGCTGAGTGAGCCGATGAGGAGTGTTGGTTTGCGCCCTACAGAGTCGGCGACGCGTCCGCCGATGATTGCGCCGATGGCGCCGGTGACGAGATAGAGGATGCTGAGCAACGAGGTGAAGAGTGGTGGGCGATGGAGCACACCATCGACATAGACGGGGAGAAGCGGTTGTGTCGGGGCGGTGCAAAAGCCGAAAAGGAACCAGACCAGCCACAGAGAGATGAAGCTCGAGTTCCAGAGGGGCGCTGGTTCTATCTCTCCTGCAACAGCAGCACGTAATGCGGCTACACGCACGCGGTCACCCTCCTCCGTTCGTTATGCCTGCAAAGAGTAGCACGCAGTACCATGCGCTCGGTTGCCTGGGTCGCTGGAGTTGGGTATAACTACACATGACAGCGAAACAACTGAATACTGAAAACGTTGATGAGGAAGAGTAACCCTGGAGCTTAGTGACAGAGAAGGCGTGCTTAAGCTGGAAGCAGCCGGCAAGCCCAGTGTGAACACCCCCTTTGAGTGGCGCTGAAGGCCCGCAGGGACATGGCATAAAGCGCCGGCAGCAATGCCTTAGTGTGCATCATAAGCTGGTCAGGTGATCGACTGGCCAGGAATCGTGGTGGAACCGCGTGAGCAGAGCGCTCTCGCCCAACGGGCAGAGCGCTTTTTTGTTTGGTGAGCGATTTATTGAAGGAGTGTCGTCGAGATGATAGAAGAACAAGAGGATCTCGGGTTACGTCCACCGCGTGAGGGATCGCCGCTATTCCGGATGCGCCATTCTGCAGCGCACGTTCTGGCGCAGGCGGTGCTTCGCCTTTTCTCCGGAACACAGCTTGGTATCGGTCCTGCTATCGAGGATGGCTTCTACTATGACTTTGATTCACCGCATCAGTTCAGCAGTGATGACTTCCCGGCTATTGAAGCGGAGATGCACAAGATCATCGCATCGGACTATCCGTTTGTATTGAGTGAAGTGTCACGTGAGAATGCACGGCGATTTTTCGCAGAGCATAATCAACCCTATAAGGTTGACCTCATCGACAGCTTTGACCCGCGTGAACGCATCACCTTCTATACAGATGGTGACTTCGTCGATCTGTGTGCCGGGCCGCACGTAGCGAGTACCGGACAGATCAAGGCTTTTAAGCTGCGCTCTGTTGCCGGGGCGTACTGGCGAGGAGATGCACGCAATCCCCAATTGCAGCGTATTTATGGCGTAGCGTTTGCATCGCCCGAGGAGGTTGCCCAGTATTTTTGGCGATTGGAAGAAGCCCGTAAGCGTGACCACCGGCGGCTCGGCAAAGAGCTGGGGCTATTTACCCTGAGTGACGAGGTTGGGCCAGGTTTGCCGCTCTTTTTCCCCAAGGGGGAGATAGTACGCCATCTCATGGAGGACTATGTTCGTGAGCTGCAGACGAAGTATGGGTATCAACATGTGTGGACTGGTCATCTTGTTCGCACCAATCTGTATAAAAAGTCCGGGCATTTTGAAGCCTACCGGGATTCGATGTTCCCGTTCATGCACGATGAGGACGATGAGTTCGTTCTCAAGCCGATGAACTGTCCTTCGCATATGGTGCTCTTCAACCAGCAGCAGCATAGCTATCGGGAGTTGCCGCTACACTGG
>JAMDCW010000073.1:0-3010 GCA_023489405.1 Chloroflexota bacterium | reverse complement strand
CACGATGAGTTTGCGCGAGCGCTTGCCCTCGTTCAGGAAGTGCTTGCTACCTATACGTTCACCGAGTACTGGGTGCGATTGTCGCTTCGCGGCGAAGGAGCGAAGTACATCGCTGGTGAGGAGAAATGGGAGCGCTCTGAAGCGATGCTGCGTTCGGCGTTGGACAGCGCACATGTTGACTATGTCACAGCAGAAGGAGAGGCTGCGATCTATGGTCCTAAGGCAGACTTTATTGCGAAGGACGTATTAGGACGTGAGTGGCAGATCAGTACGATTCAGGTGGATATGATTCAGCCTGCCCGCCTCGGTTGCGTCTATATCGGTGAAGATGGCCAGGAGCATACGCCCGTGGTGCTGCATCGAGCCGTGACAGGAGCTACCGAACGGTTTATGGCATTGCTCATCGAGCACTTTGCAGGAGCTTTTCCGCTCTGGCTGTCACCGGTACAGGCGGTGGTGATTCCTATCGCAGATCGCCACAACGATTACGCTGAACGTGTGGCCAGCCAGCTACGCGAACAAGGCATCCGGCTGGAAGTGGACACCCGCCGTGAAAGCATGCGGGCAAAAATCCGCGATGCCCAGCTTCAAAAGACGCCGTACATGCTTATTGTGGGGGATCGAGAGCAAGAAGCTGAAGCGGTAGCGGTGCGAGTACGTACAGGTCAAGATCTTGGTTCACAGCCCCTAGCTACCTTCCTGGCTATGGCGCAATCATTAATCCGTAGTAAAAGTACCCAGTTGCTTCCGGAGTGATCCTTGGGCTAGGATTCGTCTTCGATGCAGTCTTGAAAAATCTCCCAGTGGAGCGGCTTGTTGCCTTGCATCTGAATGGCGAGTACATCGATCCGCCACGTGCTGTCTTGCCAGCCCTGCTTTTCCAGATAGATTAGGGCAGCCTGACGGAGGTTGCGGCGTTTCGCCCTGGTGATGCTCAACTCGGGCGAACCGTAGCTCTGCGACCAGCGCGTTTTGACTTCGACGATGACGATATCTTCGTCTTCTCTGGCGATGATATCCAGTTCAAGGCGTCCGACACGGACGTTGCGCTCGAGAATCTCATAGCCATAGTCTTCCAGTAGCTGTCGGGCGATTACCTCGCCAACCTGGCCGCGGGAACGGCGATCACGCATGACCATCGCGGGCTTGATTCAGAAAGATAGCGGCAGCGCCGAGCAGACCGCTCTCTGCACCCAAAGTCGCGTGAGCTATATGGAGGTAGGGGGAGACCACGGGAAGCACGTAACTGCGTGCTCGCTGCTGGATATCGTGCAACTGTGATGCGGTGTAACGGGCGGCGCCACCACCAAGGGCGATGAGCTCGGGATCGAAGCTCAGTTGAATGATGGCGAGCCCATGGGCGAGGTCTTCAAAAATGGCGCCGGCAACTCGTTTTGCTATAGGCACGCCTGCTTCTGCTGCTGTCCATAGCTCCGCTAGCGTGAGCCTTACCGGCGAGCGTTCATGCGTGAGAGCCTCTTCGAGCCGGCGTTGAAGGGCTGGACCAGCGCAGAGCGCTTCGAAGCAGCCCCGGCGCCCGCAGGAGCAGAGGGGGCCGTCGGGATGAAGGGGAAAATGTCCGAATTCACCGGCGAGGCCGTGAGCGCCATGCCAGAGGTGGCCGTCTATGATGATGCCACCACCAAGGCCTGTGCCGAGATTGATGAAAATGAATGAGCGGGTTCCAGATCCGACACCGTAGCGCCACTCGGCTAGGGCTTGGCCATTGGCGTCATTGTCGACCGCTATTGGTAGATGCAGCTTTTCCTCCAGCTCTTGAGCCAGTGGGCGATTGTTCCATCCTGCTACGTGGTGGGATTCTAGGATAATGCCGCGTCGTGAATCTACTGGACCGCCGAAATTGACCCCAGCACCGACGACTGCCTGCGGACTTTCGGCAAGGAGTCGCTGCCCCCAAGCGAGCATGATGGCGAGGGAGGCATCGGCGCCACCTCGAGGAGTGGGCTCTTGATAGTGGCATAGTACTGCCCCTTGCTTGGTTTCGACGAGCCCCGCCGCAAGCTTGGTACCCCCGAAGTCGAAAGCGAGGACACAATTAGACACTGGAAGCCCTCGCTGCGATGCGCATGCGGAGCTTTCTCGTGAGAAGGTGGCAGAGCACAGAATGGCAATCCTCGATGAGCTCGATGTCATTGGCAGGGACGATGAGCGCGTAATGGGCGAGGGGGGCAAGCCGCCCGCCGGTGTAACCAGTGAGCGCGAGCACCTTCCCTCGATGCTCCGCTGTCCATTGCGCCGCCAGGAGGACGTTTTCCGAGTTGCCGCTAGCAGAGATGGCGAATAAGAGATCGTCAGGGCGAAACCAAGAGGTAAGCTGCCGCTGGAACACTTGGTTGTAGGCGGTGTCATTCGCCCAGGCGGTAAGGAGGGGGACGCTGTCTGTGAGGGCGATTGCTCGGACAGGAGGAAAAGGTTCAGGAGGGCGTGTTCCTTTGCAGAGATCTAGGGCGAAGTGCGAGGCTGTTGCAGCACTGCCACCATTACCGCATACGAAGATGGTATTTCCTTTCGTGTATGTGTCGTAGAGTGCATCGGTGAGAGTTTCGATGAGGTTCGTCGAGAGCAGTGGCAGCGTCTGTGCTACTGCTTGGAGGTAGGCGTCATGCTCAGACAAGGTTTTCCGTCCTTCTGCTGTGTCGTACTCATGGTACGGGGCGGAACGACAAAAACAAGCAGACTTTGCTAGAAGATGGTAAGCATGAAAGTGGCAAAGGTGTCGCGAGGCCCATTTGCCTTAGATCTGTATCGAGAGGTTCCCTGAGGGTTCGATGAGGCTGTTCATCTCTCAGCTTGTGGGTCGTCCTATATTTTCTGCGAATGGAGAGCGACTAGGAGGACTGCGAGATGTCGTAGTCGGACTAGAGGAGGCTGGTTATCCACCGGTGCGTGGGATCCTGCTGCGCGATCAGCGACACGATGTATTTATACCGATCCGGTGTATTCAATCGCTTGATCTGGAGAAAGTTATTCTCACCGTGTCCTAGTCCAA
>JAMDCW010000005.1 GCA_023489405.1 Chloroflexota bacterium | reverse complement strand
GCCTTCAAAGGTGAAGGCGCGGCTCGTCGGATACCCGAACGCCGTCACCCCACCCCGGCGATTGAAGTAATCCCAGATCGTATCATTCCCGATACGAAAGCCAGTCTGGGGGAAATAGCGACTATCGAGCGGCACCAGGTGAAAGTTCACCGTCGCCGTCTGCCCCGATGTCAGTACCAAGGCGCTCTCACCCGAGTAATTCGGCCCAGTCGCCACCACAGGCCCACCTGGCACCGTTGCCGTCGCCATAACTGTGTAGAGCTGACCACTGGAGATCGTCACCCCATTGAACGTATATCCGCCACTGGCATTCGCCGTTGTGGTGGCCACGGTAGGTGTTCCAGCACAATTGCTACAAATCAGGCTTACCGAGGCATTTGCCGCTGACGCCTGGCTAGGCGCATACAGCAGTGTCCCCGTAATTGAAGCGGTTCCTGTCGCTCCTGGTGTCGGTGTCGGCGTTGGAGCGGTACTTACAATTGTGGCCAGAGTCCCCGTGTAGCTCGAAATACCTTGTCCACCGACATACAGCGTCTGTGGCTGGTTATTATCCATCGCCACGGGCGCATTGGCATAATTCCCCGCTACGGTAAAGCTCGCGCCGCTATTCGCGCTTAGGAAGAGTCCATTACTGCCACTGACGAAGAGCAGGCTGCCATTCAATGGACTGACGGCAATGCCGACGACCGAGCTGTTGAGATTGAGGTTCGTCCAGCTTGTTCCCGCATTCGTCGTTTGATAGAGCGCCGTACTGCTGGGGCTCGTGCCCACGGCAGCGTAGAATGTCGTCGCAGATCCGGGTGTCACCGCCAGGTGGAATACCCCGGTCCCGCTCGGCAGTCCAGTGTTCTCTTGTGTCCATGTCTGGCCACCGTCGGTGCTTTTCCATACACCTCCACTCGTCGCCGGGTTAGTCCCGGCGTAAATCACCGCCGCATTCGTTGGATCGATTGCGAGCGCTTGGACGTTCACATTGCCCAGATTCGTTAACAAGCTGAAGCTCGAGCCATTCGTCGATTCGTAGAGGCCATGATTCGTTCCCGCATACACCGTATTGGCATTCGCCTGACTCACCGCTAACGCTTGCACGCTGACTGAACCGAGGCCCGATCCGATCGCTGACCAGGATGTTCCACCGTTCGTCGAAATGTACAGTACAGCGCTGTTCGAGACCGGGTTATACCCTCCGAGATACAGCGTCTGCGTACTACTTGGAGCAATCGCCAGCGTATATACCGCGAAGGGGGCCGTAAGCCCACTATTTACCGGAGCCCAGCTCGCTCCTTGGTTCGTGCTCTTGTACACATACGGATTATTGTTGCTGTCGCTCCCTGCGGCATAGACAGTGTTGCTGCCTGATACATCAGCGACAAGCTGGGAAAAGTTCAAGTTGGCAACCACCGTATTGAAGCTATTTGCCGCCGCGTGCGCCTGTGTAGCAACACCGACGCTTCCCAAGAGCCCAACCAAAAGAAGGAAAACCAAAAATCGCCGATAACCCATCACAGGCATCTCCTTACTACTGATGGAGAAGGGAAAGCGCAGTAGCCAGAGATACAAGCGCTCCGCCCAGGCGCCTTCCCTGTTCACCTTTATCTAACGAGTCACCGGCGTAGACGTTACACCATCGTTCATTAGATGGCCTCGTCGCGCAACCCAAGCATCACAACCAACGGCGCAGCCAGGCCAGCACTTCAGCTCGCATCGCCGCCGTCTCCAGATGGCCTACTGGGTACGTCGATAACCGCCACGCCTTCCGCTGCCCAGTTGAGGTATAGATCGCCTGAAGTGCCGCGTCGATCCGCCGTAGTCCGGCTTCCGGCGTCAGTCGATCATAGATGCCGGCTAAGCTCAGGTGAGGACGGGGAGCGATCAGCGCATTGATATCAGCAGTGCTGAAATAGGTGAGCAACCTTGGCACGTAGTAGTAGACTCCGTGGCCATCCAATCCCCTCGTCTCCATCAGTGCTTGAAAATCGGTCAAACAGCAGAGATCGATGCATACCTTTACACGTACATCCAGCGCAGCCACCCACCATGCCATCGTGCTCCCCATTGAGAGCCCCAGCGTCGCAATACGTGCCGGATCGACATCATCGCGCGAAGTGAGGTAGTCGATCGCTTGCAGGCTGTCGAAGACCATCATTCCCCACAGAACCTGTCCCTTCCACAGCATCTCCTTGAAGGTCTCCGATTCTGTGCGTCCCCGTCGCTCCCCGAATGTCCACGCATCGATCGCGAGCGCTGCATAGCCTTCTTGCACCAAAACCTCACCATAAGGCGGTTGCTGTAATGCGCTGCGTCCACGCAGCAGCTCCTCCTTCCCGAGAGCATAGTCTCCGCCATGGGCATGGTTGTACAGCACCACCGGTGTCCGCCCCGCCACACGCTCCGGTCGCATGAATATCGCTGGCACCTCCTCAATACCGTTGAGATCCAACAGCAGCCGCTCCACGATCGCATCGCCACACCTCTCCGTACCGATGACCCGTCCCGCCACTGGATAGCTACGGTCTGGAAGCTCGCCAAGCAACCCGTACAGGAGCTTGCGTCGCCCTGCGGCATCCTCCATTGAATACTGCTCCTCTCCCTACATCTGCTGCCAGTGTAGAAGGCCGGAAATGCCGCGTTGAGCAGCGCGCGTGGCGGCGAGCAACAGGCTCATAGCTCAAGCTGAGCTAGCACAGGTCGAAGGCGATAGATCAGAAGCGCCGCTAACATTGCCAGCACTCCACAAATAGCTACGGTTTTCTGAGCCCCCAAAAACGTCGCCACGGCTCCGGCCGGCAGCGCTCCCAACCCACTGATACCAAAGGACATCTGATAGAAGCTCATCACCCGGCCACGCATCTCATTGGGGATGATCCCCTGGATGAGACTGCTCACGGTTGCCGAATAGGAAACCCCTGCCGCCCCTGACAATCCAAGGAAAGTTACAGCGAGCGGTAGGTTTGGTGCAAGGGCAAAGGCAACGAGCAACGCGGCATACACTACGGCGCCAATAATCAGTAGCCACCCTTTGTGTCCTCTACCTCCCCACGTCGCCGTTGCCAGTGCACCCAATAACCCGCCGACTCCCGGTGCTGCTGCCAGAACCCCATACCCTTCTGCGCCGACATGCCAGATTCGTTCCGCGAAAATCGGCAGCAACGACACATACGGCATCGCAAAGAACAGTGGCACAGTACCAAAGAGCAGTAGACCGAACACTGCTGGCTGCCGGTAGCTGTACGCTACTCCGGTGCGCAAGTCGAGTAAAGCATTCCGTGGCCGCTTGGGAATGGCTAATGGCTGCTGGGGGACCGGCACCATCACTACAATGACAACCGCATAGAGGACGGCCAGTAAGATATATACGCCTCCCACTCCAAAATAGCCGAGCAGAAATCCCGCGACCGCGGGCCCTACAATACGCATGAGGTTCATGCCGCCGGACATGAGCGAGACGGCATTGATGAGTGCTTCTTTCCCCGTAACCTGTGCCAGCAGCGCCTGACGTGCCGGTCCATTCAACCCAAAGGCGATGCCAATAATCAGCGCCGCGATCACCAGCTCGATATAGTGAATATGTCCACTGACAACCAAGGCGGCAATCGCTGCCGCGACCACCACCGTAATGCTCCGTACGAGCATGATGAAATTGCGCCGTTCCACACGATCAGCAAGCACTCCGCCCACCGGTGAAACCAGTGTCTGAGACACTGCTTGCACTGTCGTGATGAGTCCCAAGCTCACTGCAGAGCCGGTAAGCTGATAGACAAGCCAGCCTAGCGCCACGGCTTGCATCTGAAATCCCAGGACACCTGTCACTGTACTGAGCAATAGCCAGCGGAAAGGGGCAATTTCCATCGCCGCGAACGTTCCAAGGTGGCCGCGACGCACTGGCTGCGGTTCCTCTTGCTCAGACACGACGATCTCTGCGCGGGCCATCATTCTACCTTTGTATCGCTGTTCCCAGCCTACTTCCATGTCACTGGCACGCGTAGAACTAGACCAGCAGGCCTCCACCTCAATCAGAGAGCGTCTGGGAAAAGAGCCGCTCCCATAGGTACTCTAAGGCCAGTATAGCCTCACTCGCAATACCGAGGAAACGCCGTACCGTTGTGTACACATGCGATAACCACGTGGGCGAAACACTACCGGTCACGGCTCACCGTACGTGCAGTGTGACCGGCTCCCCTACCCGAACGAAACGACGAAAAGCAGCACCGGAATCCCACGTGCCAGTAATGCGTAGTCGCTCCGGCGCTATCTCCCGGATCTCCAGACTCAACTGCCGGCCTCCAACGCGAAGACGCTCGAACCTGAGCATTCCCATCTCCCGGGGAAGCGCCGGTCGTATCCGTACAATACCCTGCTGAACATCTGCTTCCAGCCCAGCGATGCTCTCCAGGATGAGAAACACGCTTCCCGACGCCCACGCCTGCGGGCTACAAGCAACCGGATAAGGAATAGGTGCGCGATCCCCTTCCCGCTTCGGCAATCCGGCATAGAGCTCAGGCAACCGTGCGAACCGGTAGCCCTGAGCTGCCGCAATGACCTCTTCAGCAAGTGCCGCCGCCGCTCGGTCGTGCCCATAGCGCTTTAGCCCCGCAATCACGAGCGATGTGTCGTGCGGCCAGACAGAACCATTGTGGTAGCTCAAAGGGTTATACGACGGATACCCCATCGATAACGTCCGTATTCCCCAGCCAGAGTGCATATCTCTAGCGAGTAGTCGCGCTGCTATCGCACCGGCTTTATCTTGATCGAGGATCCCCGACCACAAGCAGTGGCCGGCGTTGCTCGTAACTGCTGGCACCTGGTGCTTCGTGGCATCCAGCGCCTGGGCAAGGTAGCGTTCTTGCTCCATCCAGAAATCGCGGTTGAACTGTCGACGTAGCGCCGTGGCCTTCCGCTCCTGTTCTGTTGCGGCACGTTCATCGCCGGTACGCCGGAAAACCAGCGCCGCTGCCAGTCGCGCTTCATACGCGTAGCCCTGGACTTCCACGAGCGCAATAGGCGCTTGCGGATAACTGCCATCTGGGAATTGCAGCGAATCACCGGAATCTTTCCAGCCTTGATTGGCAATGCCTCTCTCGGCCTTCTGCGAAAATTCGATATACCCATCCTGATCCGGATCGCCGTACTGATCTAGCCACGTCACTGCTGCCCGTACCGCTGGCTCCAGCTCTTGGAGCAGCTCCTGATCTTCCACCCACTGGCAATAGCGTCTGAGCAGCACGAGAAAGAGCGGTGTCGCATCGACGCTTCCATAGTACGGCCCAAATGGTGCCAGTCCGATCCTCACCGATTCCCCAACCCGCAGCTCGTGGAGAATCTTTCCAGGCTCTTCATCCCGCCATGGATTGACCGTCTGCCCTTGATGCGCAGCAAGAAAACGCAGCGTGCTCGCCGCCAGCGCAGGATAGACTGTCAGCATCTGCAACGCGACAATGAGTGCATCGCGACCGAACGGTACGGCAAACCAGGGAATCCCCGCCGCCATATACGGTCCCGCCGGCTCCTCGAGCAGCAGCAGTCGCAAACAGCGAAGATTTTCCGCAATCGCGGCGTTCCACGCCGCATGCCCCGTCTCAATTCGCGTACAAAGCGTATCACGCCATTCCCGATGAGATTCCTCTAGCTGAGCAGTCATCTCCCCAAATGAGGTGCTCCTCACCTGTACCGGTGCCGGCGGCTCCGCTCCACCTTCATCCAGTGTCACAGAGATATTCAACCGTAGCGGTACACGCGGCTCCAGGTGCAGCCGGTAGGACACGCTTCCCTGCTGCCCATCTACCGCAATCACTGCTGGTCGCGGTGAAAAGGTACAGGTAGTCGAGCAGACCCTTTTGTCTCTTCCTCGGTACGTGAACACCAGAGCTTCACTTTCCGAATGCACCACCGGTAGCTCGGGTGGCGGCGGGAGCGACACGATGCCCCGCACCGCAAACATGTCCGAAAAATCGGCGCAGAGAAGCAAGCGTACATCAAGATCGATCGCTCGCCGACCGTAGGTGGTCAAGGTGAGCGCTTCTTGCAACAAAGGCGATGCACCATTCCCGGCGACTAAAATACCCCGCTGGCGCTCGATCAGCAGTTCTCGGGGAAACGCCGAATGTTCTCCTCCTGCATCTGGCGCACCATAGATGAGTGTCGCTGCAAATCCGCGCTCGTCAACCGACAGCAGCGGCGGCGCTTCTCCTTCCACCAGAAACACAAGCCCGCTTAAGAAGCGCGTATCCCGGTAGTACAAGCCTCTGTGCCCGGGTAATTTTCCAGGGATGGTGCCATCAGTACTACTGATGAGAAAGACGCCGTGCTCTGCGATAATCAAGTCGTCTGCTACTGTCACATGCGCTTCCCTACGATGCGTTCGTATCCAAGGTGGGCCGCCCAAAAATAGTCCTACTGTTCAAGGTCAAAGCGGCCTCATCGAGATTCAATAGATGAACGACACACCCCATCCGTCATGTGCCCAACGCAAGTCCACACGCGCCCACCCAGCATAGAAATTCATCTCACTTACCTGGAACCAACCGTTGCTTCCTACAGCCGTCACATAGCCCACGTGGCCATACCAGTCTGCCCCCTCGACTCCCGGCTGGAATACCGCGATGGCTCCCACGCGCGGCATGGCTCCCACTGCCCGTCCGCTTGACCGTGCTTCGGCCACCCACTGCCACGCATTCCCCCATACACTCCCGCTAAGGTCAGGGCGCCGCTGAATTGCCCACCACGTGCACTGGCCATAGGGAAACAGATTCCCCATAACAACTGGCCGCCGCGGGCTAACCGCTGGGCTAACCGCCGCCGCTTCCGATGTATTCCTCGCCGCCGCCGCGGCGGCAGCCTGTAAACGCTGCAGCGACGCGCGCGCCGCTGCCTCCTGGCGCTGGGCATTTGCCGCTTGCTGTGACGCCAATGCCGCTTCCTGCTGTAGATGCCCTAGCTTGGCAACTTGCAAGCTCTGAATGTTCCCTAGCTCTACTTGCTGACTCCGGAGCGGACTCTCCACCGTGTTGTAATAACGCTGCACCGCCGCCAAACGCTGCTGTAACGAGGCGATCTGCGCATTCAGCGTTGTTGACTGCTGCGCGAACTGGGCCTTCGCTGCAGTAAGCTGATCTCTAAGCTGCACCAACAGCGACTCCTCTTGCTGGCTCCGCAAACGCAACTGATCTTGATCAGTGTGCAGTGTCGCTGAAAGCTGCTCAGCCGCCTGCAGCGCTGCTTGCAGCTCATGCGTATGGTGCGCCACCAGGTCGCGTTCATAGCTCGTCCGCAGAAGCATATTCGTGTCGTGCTGCGCCAACCTCCCCAACAACGTCACCTGGTTCAGCCCATCACTCAAGTTACGACCACTCAACAGAAGATCAAGCGCTGAAACTTGAGAAAACTTATAAAGCTGTACCAGCGCCGTATTACTCGCAGCGTGATCCTGCTGCAGCGCCGCTTCATCCTTGGCAAGTTCCTGCTGCAGTCCGGCGATCTCGCTGTTTAGCTGCTGTTGCTGCTGCTGTGTACTCTTAATCTGCTGTTGCAGTCCCATAAGTTCCTGGTGGAGATTGGTCAGACGCTCTGCTACTGCCGCTTCTTGCGCTGTCATGTCCGCTTGCTCCCGATCGAGCGTCTGGCGTGCGGTATCAAGCTGCTGCATCAAGAGGTGTGACTGCGTCGATAGTTGCGTAGTAGTGGCATTCGCCTGGCGTTCCAACTTGGCGACTTGTGATTGAACAGCGGCAAACTGCTGACGGTTCTGATTGATCTGCGCCTGGATGGCGCTGATATCACCTCTGGTAGCCTGCAACTGTTGCTCCGCTCGCTGCCGCGCCGCCGTACTTTGCTTGATCTGATCTTGCGCAGTACTGATCGAATCAGCTCGCGCTCTCAAAACACTCGCAGCCAGCAACCCTATGAGCGCAAGTGTCAGCAAGTAGGGGCGAAAAGTTCTCACACCTCTCCCCTCCACGATATCTCACACTCGCTTCAAATGTTCCTATAGCACCGTACACGGATATACCGCAGAAGGCGCAGGATGAATAGGACATTTTTCCTATGCCACATTCCTCCCACAACTATCCTTCATCACCCTTCACTTGCTCCCCCAGCTATTTTCTTGTGCCCTTGCAGTTTAAGAAGCGGAGTAGGTATGCTGCGACAGCATCACGCTGTCCGTTCAGCGTAAGCGCCGAAACCCGGAACACTGGGAGTATTACAAGCAAAAAACCACAGGGAGTACACTGCCGAGGGCAAAAAACGAAGGAGGACGCAATGATACCGTTCGTTCTATTCCATGGACTAGCAGTTGCGTCTTCTCTAGAAAAACAGCGCTTGTCACAAGACTGACCTCCGAGCGAACACACCTACACTCCCGAGGAGGTCCAGTATTATGGCAAGTCCCTCCACTCCCCCGCTCTCAAGCGACAAGAGCCCTCTGGCTCGCTACCAGACCCCCCGAAAGCGCCTGGCCTTTCTTCGCCCGCGTCTCCTTGTTTTCCTTGCCGTCGTCGGTCCCGGCATCATCAGCCAATCTGCCGGCAACGATGCTGGCGGTGTTACCACCTACGCTATCGCAGGCGCCCAATTCGGCTATGGCCTTCTGTGGATCCTCATTCTCACCACAATCAGCTATGCCGTAACCCAGGAGATGGGCGCCCGTATGGGTATTGTTACTGGTAAGGGTCTCGGTGAGCTCATCCGTGAGCGCTACGGTCCTCGCTGGACCCTTCTTGCTGTCGGCGTCCTTACTATTACTAACCTCGGCGATACCGCCGCGGACGTCGCTGGTATTGGCGCTGCACTTCAACTGTTCGGCGTTACCAAATACGTCAGCATTCCGCTCGCCGTCATCGGCATGTATCTTCTGGCCGTCAAAGGGAATTTCGCTCGCATCGAGAAGATCTTCCTCTTGAGCGCTGCCCTCTTTGTCGCATACGTCATCTCAGGATTCATGGCCCATCCCGACTGGGGAAGCGTCTTTCACAGCGTCATCATTCCACCGATCCAGCTCAAACAAGCCTACATCTTCACATTCATCGGTGTCATTGGTACCACTATCACGCCATGGGGGCAGTTCTTCATCCAGTCCTATGTCGTTGATAAGCGTCTCACCCTTCCCGCTCTCAATCTGGAGCGTGCCGATGTCTACATCGGTTCGATTATCAGCCAGGTCATTGCCTTCTTCATCGTCGTAGCGACTGCGGCGACCCTCTATATCCACGGTCAAAGGAGCATTACCGACGCTGCTGATGCTGCTCGTGCTCTCGCTCCTCTAGCTGGCTCGTTCGCTGCCGTGCTTTTCGGACTCGGCCTGCTCAACGCCTCCCTCCTCGGCTCTATGGCTATACCGCTCTCTGGCACCTACACTGTCACTCAAGCATTGGGTACGGAATTCGGCCTCAGCCATCGCCTTCGTGACGCTCCGCTCTTCTATAGCACTTTCTCGATCACTGTGCTCCTCGTTACGCTTTTCGTCCTTATCCCTGGTATGCCACTCATCACCGTTATGTTCATCTCTCAGGTGCTCGACGGCATTCTCCTCCCTATCCTCTTGCTCTTCGTCGTCTTCCTCGCCAACGATCGCTCGATACTGGGCAAGTATGTCAACGGCCGTATCTTTAACATCATTGCCTGGACCACTATCATCGTGCTTATCACTGCCTCCCTCCTCCTCGTCCTCACGACCATAATTCAACAGATCAACGGCGGCGGGCCATAACCAACCATCAGAGCCAAGCCGCTCCGCCTCAACCAGCCCCCCTCAATAAAGACCGGTGCAACCGGCCACTTCCCAGCAGCACTGCCACCGCGCTCTCGCTGTCGCCCTACTGCAAAACAACAGATACGCAGAAGCGCCTGTCGCTCGTAGCTCCAACGATTGACAAGTCTCTAGCGACAGTCTATAACCACCTCAGGTCTCACAAGCCCCGGTTTTGGGGAAGTAGTTGAAGGGAGGCGTCCTTCCTCGCATGCCTAATGTCGTCCTCATCCTCATCGATACCCTGCGCCGTGATTTTCTCTCCCCCTACAACGGCGTCCGGGGCAGCACTCCCGGCTTTGAGCGCCTCGCCCAATTAGGCACGACCTTCGACAACGCCTATCTCACCTCCTATCCCTGTATGCCCGCCCGCCGCGACCTCTGGACCGGTCGCTACGAATTCCCGTGGCGTGGCTGGGGTCCCCTCGAACCCACCGATCAGCCGCTCCCCGCTCTACTGACCACTGCTGGTATCCACGCCGGTTTAGTCACCGATCACTACCATCTCTTCGAACACGGCTCCGGCAACTATCACTTCGGCTTCTCTTCGTGGGACTTCATTCGTGGCCAGGAAAAAGATGCTTGGAAGCTGCCTCGTCAACCAGCCCTCTGGC
>JAMDCW010000136.1:5891-10491 GCA_023489405.1 Chloroflexota bacterium | reverse complement strand
ATACGTATCCCATTCCACCTCGGGGCCTTCGACGACCTGGAACCCCAAGCTGGTGAAGGCGCGCACGATCTCCGTGAGCGCTTGACGCAGCGGGTGGGGTATCCCTATGGCAGGTGGTCGCCCTGGAAGCGTGACGTCCACTGTTTCAGCAGCAAGGTGTTGAGCCAGTTGGTGTTCGCGAAGCCGCTCTTCCGTCTGGCGATAAGCTGTTTCCAGACGATGCGACAAAGCCTGCGCTGCACTGCCAAAAGACCGGCGCTCTTCAGGAGATCGCTGTCCAACACTGCGCAGCAAACGGCGAACTTGTCCCTGTGTGCCAAGGTAGCGATGCCGCCACTGCTCAAGCTCGCCAGCGTCTTCTGTACGTTCTGCAGCAGCTAGCTCATCCAGAGCTTGATCTTCCAGTCGTGCTAAATCTTCCGTCATCCTCTTCCTAATAGCCTCTAGCGCTCCCCGGCGTTGCTCAGCCGGTATCGTACCAAACAGCGACCCGCTACGCCGGGGATGACGTATAGCAGTAGTGTACGGGAGAAGGGCTGGGGGCCGTGAGGGAGAGGAGACGGCTCGACGGCCCCGCCCCTCGATCCCCTCCCCATGCCCTGCCCTATGCTCCCAGAGCAACCGATGGCACAATAGCTTCATGGTAACGATACGGCTCGTCGCTCTCGATATCGATGGAACCATTCTCAGGCCGGATGGCACGCTCTCTCCCAGAGTGCGCGCCGCTGTGAGCCGCGTGGTAAGCACCGGTGTCACGGTTGTCCTGGCCACGGCACGCTCTCTGGAGCGAACGCTACCGATTCTCCAGGCACTTCCCTTGACCGGTCCAGTAATTTCTTGCGGTGGCGCTCTTGTCACAAGGTTCGGGGGGGACTGCTCCATCCTCACCTGCACCGTACCTGTCGATCCAGGCACTCACGTTCTTCAGGAGGCGTTACAGAAAAAACTCCCTGTTCTAGTCGCGGAGATCGACCGATTCCTGGCACCGCCATCTATTCTAGACCTACACCGAGGATACTTCGAGGAGCTTGGATTTCACGTCCAAGGAACCCGAGAGCCAATTCCTTCTCTCGTGAAAAATGCTCTGTTCCTGCGTGTTCTGGGAGAGAACGCTATACGTTCTCTGTTAGACGCCTGCCCTCCAGCAGACTTCCCTACACTCTCCTTCGTCCAATACTCATTCCACGGCATACCGGACCTCGGCATCTACAACGCTCGAGCAAGCAAGGGAAATGCGCTGCAAACGCTTCTCGGCGTTCTTGACATATCTTCTGCGCATGCGTTAGCTGTCGGAGACAGCCAATCGGATCGCAGCTTATTACTCGCTGTCACGTGGCGCATTGCCATGGGCAACGCAAGCGCCGACCTCAAAGACATCGCTACGTGGATTGCTCCTAGCAACGCTGAAGATGGCGTCGCAGTCGCTCTCGAGCGCTGGGTGCTTCCAGAAGGGATCCAACCGTCGCAGTGTTAGAGCAGGGAGCGAAGGAGCCTTAGATAGCTACCGTACCGATCACCGGCGATCTCACCTTGTTGCACAGCCTCGCGCACGGCGCAATCTGGTTCGATGCGATGCAAGCAACCGGAGAAACGACACCCGCGTTGCAACAATGGGCGAAACTCTGGGAAAAGCCACGCCAGACGCTGGGGATCGAGATCATAAGCATCTACTTCACGCAAGCCGGGGGTGTCAGCAATCCATGAGCTCTCACTCCACTCGATGAGGCGCCCCACCGTCGTCGTGTGCCGCCCGCGATCTTGCGCTCTATTGACATCGCCTACACGAAGCCGTGCCAATGGACATAACCAGTTGACGAGTGAAGACTTCCCTACACCGGAAGAGCCTATAAACGCCGCGATCTCCCCACGTAGCTCTTGCACAAGATCTTCCAGCCCATCTTGTGTCAACACGCTCGTACTCAGCACACGATAACCAGCCCGACGATAAGGAGCAGCTACGGTCTCGGCATAGGCCTCGCTCACGAGGTCGCGCTTCGTCAGGACTAAGACGGTACGAATTCCCGCATCCTCTGCGATGACCAAGAAGCGATCGGTAAGAAACGGTGTACATCGTGGCTCTGCCAGAGATGCCACGACAGCCACCAACGAGACGTTAGAATAGATGGCGGTGCCAGCAGTACCTGACGGTGCGGCCGGCGCCGCCCGGGAAGGGGAGATTTACGCGCTAGCTCTGACGAACGCGGTAAGCGTTCCTCAATTAGCCCGTCCTCAAGCGTTGACCATGTCAGGATGACGCGATCTCCTAACGTCAAGAAGGCCGTATCTTCCGATCGTTGCTGCCGTAAGCGCCCGCGAATTGTCGATCGCACTACTATGCCGTCTTCAAGTCGCACGAAATAGTAGCCGCCTTCTGACCGCACGATGAAGCCCATCGTGGTCATCCGCGGTATGGTGACACGATCTTCTTGCGACGGCAAAACATTACTCATAGGAATCAACGCTCAAAAAACGGTCCACATCCGGCTGTTCTCCTACTCAGCATCGACCGCTATCCCCAGCGATAGCAAAGACTTCCCTCAGGAGGGTGGGTTAACCAGCACGAGCGTACTCGGCACAACCGCGATATTTTGGCTACACTACTGCTAGCCGTATTACGTTCAGCGCCGAGCAAGCTATAGGGGATGATACCAGTGCGCTGCCCAATGTGTGGCTTTGCCGATACCCACGTCATCGACTCTCGAGAAACGGATGATGGCATAGCAATTCGACGCCGCCGGCGCTGTCCTCACTGCAATGGCCGTTTCACGACCTACGAACGTGTCGAAGTGGGACTGCTTATGGTCGTCAAAAAGGATGGTCGCCGTGAGCCCTTCAGTCGAGACAAGCTCAGTCGCAATACCCTTAAGGCCCTTGAGAAACGACCCGTACCACAGCATCACGTTGAAGCATTCCTCCAGGGCATTGAACAAAAGCTATTCGATCTCGGCAAACCAGAAGTATCCAGCCAGGAAATTGGCCAGCTTGTGCTCGAGGGGCTCAAGGAGCTCGATCCGGTGGCCTATGTGCGTTTCGCTTCCGTCTATATGGGACTCAGCGACCTAAAATCCCTGCAGCAAGTGATCGATCAGCTCATGAATCAACAAAAAGAGCAGAAAGCGGCGGACACCGCACCAGCAGAGGCGAGAAGCCTGGGAACCGGTTTCTCACGCACCTGAGAAAGCCGGAAATCAGCGGAGAGAGACGAGCCTCGACGTGATCGATGAGCCGTCTTGTTCCGTCTGGTAGGATAGAGAAAAGCCGGCGGACACAGTGAGGGGAACAAACAACAGTAGTGTCGATACGCCGCTCACTCTTACGCAGTGCCAGTGAGCTTGCCATCGTTGGGGCAGGTATCTACGTTTTCGAGCGAGCCCTCGCCCATCAACGCGGTGAAGCTCCGACAATCAACTGGAATCGCGTAAGGACTGTAGCGCGGCGTGTCGCCCAACAGCCATCCGCTGTTGCCATAGATCTTCATCCGGCGACCGTACACCCCAACTACGCCGTACTCGTCGCTCAAGCCCAGCCCCTCATCACTGACTACACACACACCGAGCTTCCTCAGAACCTCACTGAGATCATCGCACTCAGCCGTCAGCAGTGGTTAGATACAAACATCGCCAGCTTCATCGAGCTTTTTGCTCCTTTAGAAGACGCCTATCGCCAGGTAGCACAACGCTTCTCTGAGCAATCGATCACCCCTCTCATGAGCATGCTCGGCGGATGGCTGCTCAGCTCGCAGCTCGGACTACTCTTGGGCTACCTCGCCCGCCGCGTCCTTGGTCAGTACGACTTCGCCCTTCTAGGAAGGGAACCTGTTACCACAGGAAAGCTCTACTTCATCGATGAAAACATCGCCTCCGTCGAGCGCCGCTTAGGCGTCCCACCCGACCAATTCCGGCTGTGGATCGCATTGCACGAAGCCACCCATGCCTTCGAATTCGAGGCTCACCCCTGGCTTGCCTCGTATCTCAACGAGCGAGTCAAGGAGCACATGCACCTCCTCGTGCAACAGGTCGAACGCATGCCTCTCGTCCCTGATGTCGATGGCATGATCAGAATGGTGCAACGCGCCATCCAGCACCTCTCTACGGGGAGCCACCTCGTCGAGCTGTTCCTCGATGACCGCCAACAACAGCTCTTCCGCCGGTTGCAGGGTATCATGAGCCTGCTCGAAGGCTACAGCAACCATGTCATGGATGCCATTGGCATCCAGCTCTTACCAGACTACCTCCTCATCAAACAGCGCTTCGAGGCGCGCCAGTTGCACCGATCCCGCCTGGATCGTCTATGGCTCCGCCTTAGTGGTCTTGATATGAAGATGGAGCAATACATCCTTGGAGAAGCGTTTGTCGCTCACGTAGTCCAGCAGCGAGGGATGGATTTCCTCAACCGAGCATTCACCGCTCCAGAATATCTCCCTGATGTCGAAGAAATTCGAGAACCTGAGCGCTGGATCAGCCGTATAGAGCGTCTCGTCAAGCAGGAGGCAAGGGTGTCTTTAGGCGAAGGCGATCAATCCTCGCGCTAACTCGCCAGCAGCGAGGGCACGGAAGGCTTCGTTCACTTCCTCGATGCTGTAGCGCCTGGTGATGAGCTG
>JAMDCW010000136.1:0-5881 GCA_023489405.1 Chloroflexota bacterium | reverse complement strand
CATATAGAGATCCACCATGCGTGGGAAATCGGCTTTTACAGCGGCAGAGCCGTAGCAGGAACCGACCAGCCGTTTTTCTCGACCGGCGATGCGGGAGGCATCGAGCGGGAGTATCGAGCCTGTAGCGGGAATACCAATCACGATGCAGGTGCCACCCGGAGCAAGAGCGTCGTAGGCCTGACGCATCGCTTCAGTGCTCCCCACAGCCACCACGGTGTAGTCGGCGCCACGTCCGGTAATCTGCCGGATCGCTGCCACTGGATCTTCTCGCCGGGCGTTGATCAGATGGGTGGCGCCGAAATCGCGGGAAAACTCCAGCTTTGCATCAATGGTATCGACGGCGATGATCGGCGTCGCGCTCACCAGCTCACCACCCTGGATAGCATTCAGGCCGATACCACCAGCGCCGAACACTGCTAGGCTGGCTCCGGCAGGCACCTTGCCGGTGTTCAGCACAGCGCCAACACCGGTCATCACGGAGCAACCGATGAGCGCTGCCCTGTCCAGCGGCACATCTTCGCGGATGGAAACGGCACATGACTCCGGCACCACGCTATAGGGGGCGAACGAAGCGACGTAACCATACTGGTAGACTGGCTGACCGCGCCAATGCATGCGGGTAGTCCCGTCGAACATATGGTGGGGCTCAGGCCGGTTCTCACAGAGCTGGGGCCGGCCCGTAGCGCAGTACCGGCACTGGCCGCAAGAGGGCGCCCAGGACAGGATGACGTGATCTCCGGGGCGTAGCGTCTGCACCCCTGATCCTACCTGTTCGACGACGCCAGCCCCTTCGTCACCCAAGACCATGGGAGTAGGTATACCGGTCCAAGAGCCGTCCGCCGCATGGAGACAACTATGACAGACCCCGCTAGCAACCATACGCACCAATACTTCTCCAGTATGAGGGCCGTCGAGTTCCACGTCTTCGACCCCCAGTGGTTCTCCCTGGCGATAGAGTAACGGCGCACGCATCCTCGTCTCCTCTCTTGCGCTCTGCCTCCAGGTATGGGACAACCTGGCCTCATATGGTACACCAAGAAGTCGAGGCCGGCGTTCATACGCGGACGGTCGGCAATCCTCGTCTATGCTTCCGATTGGTCAGAGACGGATCCGCTCTCCGACATAGATACGATTGACGGAATACAGACTATTGATCTGCGCCAGTGCCTTGACACTGGTGTGGTAGCGCTGCGCAATGTGCGAGAGCGTATCTCCTCTCTGCACAGTATAGACGCCCGCAACCCCACGCGGCGCGAAAAGCGACGTGGTAGCTGTTCCGTCGTGGACCGAGGGAATCAGCAACGTCCGTCCGACGATGATTGGTGTAGTGATCGTGATGCCGTTGGCTTGCAGGAGCTGATCGAGGGGAATACCGAAGCGGAGGGCGAGAGCGGAGAGCGTGTCGCCGGGACGAATGACGTAAGCTTGCCTACTGGCGGATTCAGGCGCCGGCTTAGATGTCGCCACAGCAGGACTGCTGCCTGATCGATCCTGACCAGGCGGAGGAAGGGTGAGCACGCTGCCAGTAAGCAAGACATTGGGATTCGTCAGGTGGTTCAAAAGGATGAGGGTCTTCGGGGATACACCCAAGCGCGACGCGATGCCGGCAAGTGTGTCTCCTGATTGCACCGTGTAGGTGCCACTCTTTCCAGAAGGAGCGGTGCTGGGCGGGGGTGAGGAAATGGGCGAGACGGATGAAACGCTGGTGGAGTACTTGGTGGGAATAGCCAAGACCTGGCCAGCAACAATCTCGTTGGCATTCTTCAGATGATTAGCCTGCATCAGGCTACGGAGGGGAATTCCAAGCTGGTGGGCAATCGCTGAGAGCGTCTCTCCCGGGCGAACTGTATATCTGGGCACTGTCTGATCATGGGCAGCCGGTGTTGCAGATGCCTCTCCAGAGAGGTAGTTCTCGATACCGATAACGATTCCCTGGGCCAGGTCTTCTTGGTAACTCGGAGTGGCCAGCAGAGCAGCTTCATGGGGATTCGTAAGAAATCCCATTTCCACGAGTACGGCGGGGGCACGGACATTTCCCAGCACCCAATAGTCAGCACGGCGAAGACCACGACTAAAGGCCCCCGTGCGGCTCGCCGTTGCATACTGGATGGCGGAGGCCAGGAGGCGACTCTGCCGTACCATTTGAGGGGAGCGTATCACTCCCGACACATAGCCACTGCTACGTCCATAGAAGGTGGTGAGCCCATAGATGGAAGGATCAGCGATGGCATTCGCGTGCAGTGAGACGAACACTGTAGCCCCGGCGCGGTTGGCGATAGCGCAGCGCTCGGCAAGGCTCACGTAGGTATCTGAGGTGCGCGTGAGAACGACGTCGAAACCAGAAGAGCGTAGCAAGGCGGCAACCTTGAGCCCTGTCGCCAGAGTAATATTCTTCTCCAACAGACCAAAGCCTTGAGCGCCGGTATCTCTACCTCCATGCCCAGGATCGATAACGATGACCTGTCCCCTATGGACCGCTGCTGCTAAAGCGGGGGTAACAAAGTGGGTAAACCCGGTAAACAGATAAAGACAGCTCCAGAGTGCTATCCAGCCAGCGCTCCATGGGCGGCGCCTTTGCGTTACCGGTGTCACCTTGCCTTCCCCTAACACTAGTGCATCAGAACTCTGTTAGGTCTATGCATTGAACCTAACAGAGCCGTAACATCTCAGGCTGACTCGGAGGCAGAGAATGGGAAATAGGGGACACAGGTTGTGCCCGCATAGGAGCTAGCTCCAGGCCGTGACATCGTCGCTGGGGTGAATTAGACGGAGGAACTCGCGGGCAGCAACGAAAGAGCGGGGGAGAGCAAAGCCTTGTCCTCGATGACGCGAGAGAGTAGCATTGCGGATGGCCTTGCCATCACCAGGTCGAAAAACAACAGAGAGCTAGCCCCGATCCAGCTTGACGAAAGGGAAGAGGATATGCCACCGGATGACCGTCGGGCGAACATCCTATTGATCGTGACCGACCAGCAACGCTCCGATACGCTCGGGTGCTACGGTGCGCCAACCTGCCGTACGCCGCACCTCGACGCTCTTGCCGAGCGCGGCGTACGCTTTTCCCACGCGTATACCGCGACGCTCCCGTGCTCGCCAGCGCGCGCGTCGCTGTTCACCGGGCTCTATCCACACAAGCACGGCGTGGCAGTGAACGGAGCGATGCTCAACCCCGACGCGCCCAATCTCGCGACCGAGCTGGGCCGGGCTGGCTATAATCTCGGTTACGCAGGCAAATGGCACGTCGATCAGGTGCGCGTACCGAGCGACTACGGCTTCCATACCAAGGACTTTCCGGGTTACGGCTACCCTGCCAGCGGCATCGTCAAGGGGTTGCGCTTTGGCAGCGCAGCTTCTCGAGCGACGCGGCACTACGCCCAATACCTGCACGAGCAGGGCCACGCACCACCGACGGTGCTCGAAGCGTGCTATGGGGATAATCCTGGCGTGCAAAGCCAGGAGATGTACGCCCTGCAATCCGGTGGGATCGATACGAATTTCGAGTCCATGGTCAGTGAGGAGACGATCCGGCTGCTCCGGCACATGAAGGTGGAGCGCGAGCGGAGCGGAGCGCCATTCTTCATCTGGGCAAACTTCTGGGGACCGCATACTCCCTGTCTGCTGCCAGAACCATACTACTCCATGTACGATCCTCACATGATCCCTGAAGAGCCGAGCTTCGGCGAGAGGTGGGAGCGCAAGCCGTTCGTGCAGCAGCTTTACGAGCGCTACTGGGGTCTCTCCAGTGGTGGCTGGCCAAGCTGGCGGAGGATCGTCGCGCGCTACTGGGGCTACGTCACCATGCTCGATGATCTGATCGGGCGCATATTGACGGAACTCCGGACGCTCGGCCTGGAGGAGCAGACGCTAGTCGTCTTCACGACCGACCACGGCGATATGATGGGCGCCCATCGACTGATCGAGAAAGGCCCATTCACGTATGAGCAATGCTATCGCCTGCCCATGATCGCCACCCACCCCGCGTGTACGGCGCCAGGGCACATATGTGACGCATTTGTCTACCTCCACGACCTGTTCCCGACCTTCCTCGACATCGCGGGGGTGACCTCGTCTCCTGCACCGGATGGACGGAGCATCCTGGCAAATATCCTCGCAGAAGAGGAACCCACGGGGCGTGAGAGCATCTATACCAGCTTTACCGCCCAAATCTTTCCGTACGAGCAGCGTATGGTGCGGACGCGAATGCACAAGCTCGTGTACAATCGCTCGGACATGGGAGAGCTCTATGATCTCGGGCGTGATCCCTGGGAGATGGAGAACCTGATCGATCTCCCCGAAACGAGAACCGTTCAGGGAGAGCTTCTCGCCCTCATGCGTGAGCATATGGTGCAACTGGGCGATCCACTCCTGGGGCCCTTCGATCGGATTCGTCACGTGTACTGAGGTGAGGCGCTGGCTGTCTGCGGTCACTTTTTGCAGCTAGCGTGTATAGTCCGTGATCGCCCCGCTGCTCTTACCTCCGAGAATCCGCCCTCGAACAGCGTACTGGCCACGCATGGGCAGGAGCGCTGCGCTGCTGAGACCCGATAGCTGCTCCTAAAGCCATGAGTGCATCGCCAGCTCCAGCTCTGATCCCAGCGTTCCCCCGCAAATGGTGTTACGCGGTTTCGCTGGCGAGTAGCTGGATATGTCCCACATAATCATGAACAATGGTGGGATGCTGTGCGGCGACATCCTGCGCTTCACCATCGGTGAGGTCGAAGAGACAAGGTGCTCCGACAACCTTGCCTTCCTCTCTGTGCACGATGCAGTTCCAGCGCCGGTCACGCAGGCTGACGTAGTCGCGATAGGCGGAGAGGACGGCGTCACGCCCGTTCCACCGCCCATCCAGCAGCTCGAGTGCACTCCGTCCCCGCATGCCGTCCCGTTCCTCGACCCCGAGGATGTCCAAAATGGTGGCTGTCACGTCGAACGCTTGCAGGAACCCGGAGACGCGCTGCCCGGCGTGGGCTCCTTTGGGGAGACGGAGGAGAAAGGGCAGGTGGGTTTCCGCCGCAATGAGCAGCTCCGGTTGCTTGTGCAAGCGGCCGTGCTCACCGAGGATCGTGCCGTGGTCGGCGAGGAAGAGCACGGCGGTATCTCGCTCCCGACCGAGGCGCTGGAGCGTCGCGAGGAGGTGGCCAATCCACCGATCGACCATGGTCACCTCCCCGCGATAGAGGGCGAGGATGCGCGCTTGCTCCGCTGGAGTGAATGTGCTCCAGTTGGCGCTCGAGGCAAAGATCGGCTCATGCTCACCGGCACGCGGTCCGTACTGGTCGGCATCCGCTGATGGTGGATCCCAGGGCTCGTGCGGATCGAAGCAGTCCACCCACAGGAGGAACGGCGGCTCGGCGAGAGCACCGCCCGCATGTCGCTCCAGCCAGTCTGCCGCTTCGTGCATGACCTGTGCCACGAAATAGTCTGCCTCTCCGGAGCGTCCCGCTGTGTTGAGTACGTACTGCGCCGCGCCACGCGGTAAGGCGCTCCGGCTCAGGTCCTCTTCGGTGAGGTGGACGCGCTGTCTTGCCTCCGCCAGGACGGTGCGCGGTCCCGCACGGAAGCGGTCTGCTTCCTGCCCCCGAATCCACTGCCAAGAGGACCAGCCGCGATGCAGGTTCTGCCCCGGCTTGAAGAAGTGGTAGACGTCTGTGATCAGGCCGGTGATTACACCACGTCGCGCGGCCATTTCTGGTAAGGTCACGGAATCTTCAGGGAGTGGATTCCATCCCGGCTGCGTGCTGAGCGGATCTCCTTTGAAGGGCTGCACGCGCCATGTGGGAAACAGTGGCCGTCCGGTAAAGTACACTTTCCGCGCTGGGATCGTCGGTAAGGCCTCGGCGTAGAGATCTTCAAACACTACTCCTTCGGTAGCCAGACGGGC
>JAMDCW010000096.1:31161-41202 GCA_023489405.1 Chloroflexota bacterium | reverse complement strand
CTCGACAATCTGGAGCGCCGTCGCTAAACCAACGGCGCCAGCGACATTTTCCGTGCCGGCGCGGCGCTGGCTCTCTTGTGATCCGCCGTGTTGCTGGGGACGCCAGCGCGTGCCTGGCCGGACGTAGAGAATTCCTATTCCCTTAGGACCATAGAACTTATGAGCGGAGAGCGATAATAGATCAGCACCGATGTGATCGACGGATAGTGGCAGCAACCCGGGAACTTGCACGGCGTCGGTATGAAAAGGGATCCCGTAGTGGTGCGCTACGTCAGCGATGGCGCGTAGGGGCATGACCGTCCCGATTTCGTTATTGGCCATCATGACGCTGATGAGAGCAGTATCCGGACGGATCGCGCGTTCAATCTCTTGAGGGTTCACATGACCGTCACGATTTACGCCAATGAGTGTAGTCTCGACGCCGTACCTCTGGAGTGCTTCGCACGTGTGCAGGATTGCTTCGTGTTCGATGGCTGTTGTCACGATATGCCGTTTGGCGGGCCATTGCGCTGCGATAGCACCTTTGATCGCGGTGTTATCGGATTCTGTGCCGCCGCTGGTGAAGATGATGGCCGGGGGAGGACACTCCAGAACACCGGCGACCACTTCACGGGCGCGTTCGAGGGCGCGCCGAGCTTCTCTGCCATAGCGATAGAGGCTGGACGCGTTACCGAAATGTTCTGTCCAGCAGGGTTCCATCGCTTGAACAACTCGAGGATCGACAGGCGTCGTTGCTGAATGATCGAAGTAGAGATCAAGTGTGGACTTTACCATCGGTAGACAGTGTACCGTGCTTGGGCGATTACACAAAGCTCTGGCGTTTACTATTCCAGCGCCGCTGCACCACCGACGATTTCCGCCAGCTCGCGTGTGATTCCAGCTTGCCGCGCTTTATTGAGGCTCATGGTGAGTGAGGAGACTAGCTCGCGAGCGTTATCTGTTGCATTTTGCATCGCGACCATACGAGCACTGTGCTCGCTCGCTTTGGATTCCAGGAGGGCTTGATAGATCTGCATATCGATGTAGCGTGGCAGCAGCGCACGTAGTACCTCTCTTGGTTCTGGCTCGAACTCTACGAGGGACTGTACAGCCTGGCTTGTCGTAGTTTGCTGTTCTGGGGGAGCTACTGGGAGCAATTGGATAAGCTCTGGCTCTTGACGGAGCGTGCCTAGGAGCTGGGTATACGTTACATAGACGGCATCGACTCGCTCTGCATAGAATTCATCAAGGGCGGCGCGCCCGATAGCGGTTGCACGGTCAGCGGTGGGATGATCACCAATACCTGAGAAATCGGCAACCATGGGCAATCCGCTGCGTACGATAAACTCTCGCCCACGGCGACCGACGGCGATGGTATGGATGGGCGCCGTTTGTTCCAGAGCGAAGCGTGCCAGCCGGCGGTTGACGTTGCCGGGCAAAGCGCCGCACAGGGAACGATCGGGCGTAATGTGGATGACGAGGATGTGGCGCACAGGCCGCGCACTCATGAGAACGTCGATATCGCTGCCACGGAGTACAGGTAGGCTCAGGAGGACGTCACGTAGCGCCTCGGCATAGGGGCGTGAGGCTAACGTTCGCTGCTGAGCGACTCGTAAACGGCTGAATGCAACGCGCTGCATTGCTTGGGTGATCTGCTGGATATTCCTGACGCTCTTGATCCGGTGGCGAATATCACGGAGGCTCGCCAATGCTTTCCCTCGACCTTCGTACCTCTATTCGTAGAGATGGCAGTGCCACTCACCCTTGGGGAGAAGTGGGCAGAGCAGCTACCATTACTACGCTATTTTCTTATAATCAGCGATAGCCTGCTTGAGCTTCTCTTCGAGCTCTGGAGTGAGTGCCTGTTGATCGCGAATGGCTCCCAGAAGATCGCCATGCTGTGCATTCAGATATTCATGGAAACCTGTTTCCCATTCTGGCACCTTTGCCAGCGGGATATCAGAGAGGTGGCCACGGATACCGGCGTAAAGGATTACGACTTGGTGTTCTACAGTCACCGGCTGATATTGCGGCTGGCGCAAAATATAGGTCATGCGCTGGCCTTGCTCGATACGGGCGCGTGTTGCGGCATCGAGATCGGAGCCGAACTGGGCGAAGGCCGCCAGATCGCGGAAGGCCGCCAGATCGAGGCGCAGGGTGCCAGCAACTGTGCGCATTGCTCGAATTTGAGCTTTGCCACCGACGCGAGAAACTGAGAGGCCAACGTTGACGGCGGGGCGCTGCCCTTGATAGAACAGGTCGGACTCCAGGTAGATCTGGCCATCGGTGATTGAAATGACGTTAGTGGGAATGTAGGCGGAGACATCGCCGAGCTGGGTCTCGATGATTGGTAAAGCCGTCAAGGTGCCGCCACCGTACTGTTCATTGAGACAGGCGGCGCGCTCCAATAAGCGGGAGTGTAAGTAGAACACGTCTCCGGGGAATGCTTCTCGTCCCGGTGGGCGCCGTAAGAGGAGGGAAACCTGGCGATAAGCAGCGGCGTGTTTGGAGAGGTCATCGTACACGATCAAAGCATCCCGGCCATGATCGCGGAAATACTCTCCCATGGAGCAGCCAGAGTAGGGGGCGATGTACTGCATTGAAGCGGGCTCGGAAGCGTTCGCGGCTACGACGATGGTGTGTTCCATGGCGCCGAAGCGTTCAAGTGTTGCCACAATTTCGGCCACCTTGGAGGTTTTCTGCCCGATGGCTACGTAGATGCAGATGACTCCGGTTCCTTTTTGGTTGATGATCGTATCGATGGCTATGGCGGTTTTACCCGTCTGGCGATCGCCGATGATGAGCTCGCGCTGACCGCGGCCGATCGGTGTCATGGAGTCGATTGCTTTGATACCAGTCTGGAGCGGTACAGTGACACTCTTGCGCGTGATAACACCCGGTGCGACTTTATCAATTGGGGAAGTTTCCGTTGTCTCGATTGGCCCTTTACCGTCTACTGGCTGTCCGAGTGGATTGACGACACGTCCGATCAACGCCTCTCCGACGGGTACTTCGACGAGTCGACCGGTCGTATGGACTTCTTCACCTTCACGGAGCTCGCTGTCATCGCCAAGAATAATAACGCTGACTGTATCTTCTTGGAGGTTCAACGCAAGCCCATAAACACCGTGCGGGAACTCCAACAGTTCGCTGGCCATTGCTCCAGAAAGGCCGAACACCTGAGCGATGCCGTCACCCACTTGCACGATGGTGCCAACGCTGCGTTCTATGACGGGAAGTTTTGCGCCGGCAATCTGCTGTTTGATGATGGATGTGATGTCTTCTGCGCTGAGCGCCATTCTCTGTATCTCCTATTTTATTGTGCTCGACTGAGGGCTTCTCGCAGCTCTGCCAACCGGGCGTCAATGCTGCCATCGATCAGCAGATCTCCGATTCGGATCGTGAGTCCACCGATCATCGATGGATCTACCTCTTGTGTTAGATTGATCGATGATGCATGGGTGTGCTCCAGCAGGTTCTCTCGGAGACGGCCTAGCTCCCCCGGGGCGAGCGGTACGGGTGTACGGACAGTAGCCGACCGTACATTTTTTTCGCGCTCGCCGAGCTCTACCAAGAGCTCGGCTATGCGCCCTACTATATGGAGGCGCCGATGACGGACTAATACCATAAGTAGGTTAAGAATCTCTGGGTCATCATCGGGAGCGAGTACTTGAGATAGGACAGCGCGCACTTGGATGGGATCGATCTCCGGATTGCTCAGTTGGATGATGACTTGATCATCATCGAGCAACTGAGCCGCTCGTGTAAGCTGCCGGCTCCACGAAGCTACGGAGTCTCGTTCTTTAGCAAGCTGGAAGAGCGCCTCGGCGTAGCGTCGAGGGTGGCCTACGCTGGCCATACGTTACTTTCCTGGCGTTGCAAAGATGAGGACGATAGCAAAAACGAGAGCGATGATCGGCAACGCTTCGATGAGGCCGACACCGATGAACATGGTTGTCAGGAGTGTTCCCCGTGCTTCCGGCTGGCGAGCAATACCTTCGACGGTACGAGAGGTTACCAGACCATCGCCAATACCTGCGCCGGCTGCTCCCAAGCCGAACATGAGGCCTGCTCCGATGAATGCCCCTGCGATAAGAATGGCGTGCTGCATATCCATGCTCAACAACTTGACCCTTCCTGCAACTCGTCTTTGAATATCCTCTTCGTGGACTAGGCTCCGTAGCCATAAGCCCTGACAACTATACCAAGTGCGGCGTCATGGGATGATTTCTCCTAGGCGTGCTCCTCTTCTGCCCCACGGTCTGCGTGATTATGACTCATTTCAGCGTGCTCTGTTGCCAGACCGATGTATGCAAGAGATAACATCATGAAGATAAACGCTTGAATGAGGCCTACAAAGAAACTAAACCCAAGCCATATTGGCATCGGCAAGAGAAGAAAGATTGGTGCGTGATAGAGGAGTGCCTGGAGAATAACGATCATAATCTCGCCTGCTACGATATTCCCGAACAGACGGAAGGAGAGTGTAACTGGTCGAGAAAGCTCGTCGATGATGTTGATAAGGATGAAGGGAGGGTATGGTTGAGTGAGATGTTTGAGCTGTCCTACAAAGCCTCGTTCCCGAAATGCCAGCCACTGGACGAGAATGAACACGAATATTCCCATTGCGAGCGTAGTATTGAGATCGCTTGTAGGCGATCTGAAGTAGGGAATGGGTAGGAGACCGAGGTAGTTCGAGAGGAGAATGAAAACGAAGAGGGTAACGGCAATAGAGAGAACGGACGTCGCTCGTTCACCAACGCTCTGCTCAGCTTGGGAGCTGACGAATTCCACGACAAACTCGTAGAGGTTTTGAACACCACGGGGGACACCGGTGGTGAAGGTTCGGGAAACGACGAGCACGGGTATGACGATGATGGCGATAATGAGCCAGGTCAAGATGATGGTATCCCAGTTGATCGCAAGCAGACCGTGCCCTGTCTGCAGCCAGTGCTCTCCGATGGGGATGGCGGGCAGGCTAGCAGTGCTCGTGGTTGTTGCAGCTTGAGCTACGATCATAGCTGTCATACTAGGCATCCATCCGCCCTCCGTGGGAGACGCGAGGGGTGGCTAGTACCTCCTCGATAGTTGAGGTTATGAGCTCGTGCTGGGCAGCGGTATCGAGTGATCTACCGATAATCCGGCGAGTAGCGTCGATGGTCAAGTCAATCACGTAGGCACGCAACTGCTGTTTCGCCTGTTCACGCTCAGAGACAATAGCCTTGCGGGCTTGCTCTATGAGCCGTGCTGCTTCTAGACGGGTTTGATCGAGCTGCTCTTCGCGCAAGCGCTCGGCCATTTCGCGGGCGGCATTCAAGATAACCTGTGCTTCGGCACGCGCCTGTGCTATTTCCTCGATCTGCGCCTGCTGGCTGGCTGCTGCTTCAGCTCGTGCTTGTTCAGCAGCGGCCAAAGCCGCTCTAATCCGCTCTTGGCGCTCACGGAGGATCTTGCCGATCGGTCCGGATAGATAGCGGTTAACAAACCATAGCACAATCAAGAAAGAGAGGATTTGAAATAGCAACGTCAAGTTTATTGAAACAGGATTCACTCGTGCCTTTTCTCCCTCTGGTTGTCCCGAGCCTCACAATGATAACAAGCTTGCGGTTCACTGTTGGGTATTTCGGAGCAGTTGCTGCACACTTTTCTGTAGATTTCCGTTGCTAGGCAGTTGCTTCCTAAATGCTGGAGTCTGTGCCAGTACTATACGGGTCGCCACGCCAACACCGAGTAACAGTGTGCATAGCAACCCTACTACAAAGCCCGCTACGCTTTGAAGCGATGCCTTGTCGATCAATACGATACTCGACAGCACGATGATCGTAAACCTGATCGCCATTCCTCGTTGCACGATGATAGCAGCGCGGTGAGCAGGATAAGCGGATGATTGTTCGATATGCCGGATAAGGAGACGGGCATTGAGCAAGGCAATGAGACATCCGCTGCTCAGGCCAATTGCCAGATCAGCTCGATGTTCGATGAGGAGCGTGCTCACCAGAAAGGCAAGGGTCCATGCAACGATCACACGTAGCCGCCGCCAGACGGTGGAAAGATCTGGTTGCCTGGTCATCACTGTTTCCTAGAAGAGTGGTCTAGGGATAGCCGGATCCACTGAATACCACTCCACGTACCCAGAGCCAAGCCTAAGAAAATGCACACGAGCGTGAAGAGTGGGGCTGCCTGGAAATGACTATCAAGCTGTTCTCCAACATACACACCTAAACCGGTGAAGACGCCGAGGGAGATGCCGAACTGTGAGGCGAGGGCAAATGCCCGCCAGACAGTGAAATTATCCACGCCCTTACGTCCACTTTTCTCGCCCCATGGTAGCAGTTGATCAGGCTTTGTTAGAGCCTACCGCTGCGGAGACTGTAAAGCAAGGGCATCTTCAGTGCGCTGGGCAATCGTTGCTCCGAGCTCGTCTCGCAGCTCTGGTGAAGGGATACGCTGGAGTAAGGGTTCAAAGAAGCCATCGACGAGGAGGCGTACTGCGGCTGCTCGTGACAATCCTCGTGCCATGAGGTAGAAGACCTGTTCGTCGTCGAGAGGGCCAGCGGTCGCGCCATGAGTGCAGCGAACTTCGTTTGCTCCGATCTCCAGCCCGGGAATGGAATCTGCACGGGCATTCTCTGATAGGAGAAGGTTGCGATTTGCTTGGTATGCGTCGGTGCGCTGGGCATTGGGGTGAACGCGAATCATACCGGTCCATACGGTACGGGCATGATCGTTGAGCACCGATTTGAAGAGCAGGTCGCTTTTCGCTCCGGGCATGATGTGGTCTTGAAACGTGTGATGATCTATGAACTGAACACCATCGGCAAAAGCGACGCCGAGCATTTCGGTCTCCGCTCCTTCGCCGGCTAGCAGTACGTCGACATTGGATTTATGCCAACGGCTGCCTAAAGTCACTGTGACGGAGAGGAGGGAAGAATTCGCTTCGAGAACGGCGCGCTGGATGCCGACGTTGTATGAAGCCCTACCGAGCTGCTGGACATTGACGTAGCGCAGGCGGGCGCCACGCCCTAGATAAATTTCGGTCACGGGCAGGGTGAGAGTGGTGATACCAGCAGGGGAGGCTATGTCTTCAATAATCGTCGCTTCGGCGCCATCTTCGACTACGATGAGATTACGAGGCAAGAGAGCAAGGTCATCGCAATCGAGCCAGTTCAGAATGTGAATTGGCTCGTGCAGCTCCGTGAAGCGTGGAACTCGCACGAATGCTCCCACCTGCCACAAGGCAGCGTTCATTGCAGCAAACTTACTAAAGGTCGGCGGCACCGCTTGCTGGCCAAGGTAGCGCTGTACAATGGCATCTGGGTGCGCTACCGCTTCGCTGAGGCTGGTACATATGGCAGGGTGCCCGTCGACGCTGGCACGACTGCTGACGACACTCCCATTGTTCGTCAAGAGTACTGGGCCGGTGGTGTCAGCCTGAACACGGCGGAAGAGCAACGGTATGTCGGTGGGTAAGGGGGATGCTGGGCCTCGAGCTAGTGTGAAGCGATCGAAGCGGATTGTGCCCATAATGTTGGTGCGCCGCCACTCTTCATCGGTCCGGCTATTAGGCCATGGCGTCTCTTCGAAGATGTGCCAAGCCTGCTGACGCCAATCTTTGAGCCATGATGGCTCACTGCTGCCGGTGATAGAGGTATCGAGAAGCTCGCGCGTGAAGCCACGCTGAACGTTGGTCAAACCTGCCATTCTAGCCGACGGATCCTTCCATCTCGAGCTGAATAAGACGGTTGAGCTCCAAGGCATACTCTAAGGGGAGCTCTTTGGCTATGGGCTCGATGAAACCTCGCACGATGAGTCCGGCAGCTTCGGCCTCGCTCAGTCCACGGCTCATCAAGTAGAACAACTGCTCTTCCCCCACTTTAGATACCGTGGCTTCGTGCGCTACTTCGACATCGTTTTCTTCGAACTCCATATAAGGGTAGGTGTCCGTTCGCGAATGCTCATCCAGCAACAAGGCATCACACACCACTTTGGACTTCACATGGTGAGCGCCGCGGAGCACTTTGATCTCACCGCGATAGCTAGCCCGGCCGGTACCTTTGCTAATGGACTTCGAGGTGATGGTGGATGTCGTGTTGGGAGCAAAATGATAGATCTTGCCGCCAGCATCCTGATGTTGACCGTCACCAGCGAAAGCGATAGATAACACTTCGCCCTTGGCACCTGGCTCCATCAACCAGACGGCTGGATACTTCATTGTGAGCTTCGAGCCTAGATTGCCATCGACCCATTCCATAGTGGCATCGCCAAAAGCCTTGGCGCGCTTCGTTACTAAATTGTAGACATTGTGGGACCAGTTTTGAATGGTGGTATAGCGGCAGCGCGCTCCGCGCTTGACGATGATCTCTACTACGGCAGCGTGCAAGGAATCGCTCGCATAGGTGGGAGCCGTACAGCCTTCAACATAGTGCACATAGGCTCCTTCATCGACGATGATCAATGTCCGCTCGAATTGCCCCATGTTCTGGGCATTGATGCGGAAGTACGCCTGGAGTGGAAGATCGACCTTGACGCCTTTGGGTACATAGATAAATGATCCTCCAGACCATACGGCGCTATTGAGGGCGGCGAACTTGTTATCGCTATACGGGATGACGGTTCCCCAATGTTCGCGGAATAGCTCTGGATATTCCTTCAGCGCACTGTCGGTATCGAGAAAGACGACGCCTTGACGGTGTAGATCCTCTTTGAGGTTGTGATAGACTACTTCGGACTCATATTGGGCGCCGACACCGGCAAGGTATTTGCGCTCTGCTTGAGGAATTCCGAGCCGATCGAATGTGCGCTTAATGTACTCCGGCACCTCGTCCCACGTTCGACCTTGGCGTTCAGACGGGCGTACGTAGTAGTAGATATTGTCAAAGTCGATCTCTTTGAGCGCGGGACCACCCCAGTTGGGCATAGGGCGCTCGAGGAAGTGCTTGAGTGCCCGCAAGCGGTACTGCCGCATCCAATCCGGCTCGCCTTTGAGGTCCGAGAGCTGGTGGATTACCGCTGTAGAGAGACCTTTTTCGGCCTTGAAAACTGGAGCTTCCTCATCGTGAAAGCCGTACTTGTACTCGGTTCCGAATTTCTGATCAAGTGCCATCGTGAACCTCCTCTTTTTTCAGACGTTATGCAGGCGTAGTAGCAGCACGAGCTTCTTGGATGATCTTCTCGTAGCCACGCTCTTCTACTTCGAGCGCGAGCTCTGGTCCTCCATCCAAAACGATACGGCCGTCGACTAACACGTGCGCGAAATCCGGTTTGATGTAATTCAAGATGCGTTGATAGTGGGTGATGATCAAGACGCCCATCCCCGGACCAAGGAGAGAATTGACGCCTTCGGAAACAACACGCACGGCATCGACATCGAGTCCAGAATCAATTTCATCACGGCTTTCACGATGAGGATACTTATCTGAGGGCGCAGCAGCGCCATCTGTAACACTTCTGCACGCTTCTTTTCTCCTCCGGAGAAGCCGTCGTTGAGGTAACGATTGACGAATCCGGCATCGACTTTGAGGAGCTGCAGCTTTTCTTGCAAGAGCGGGCGAAAATCCCGCGCTGGGAGTGCTCCTTCGTTGCCTTGCGGGCCAACGCCACTGGTTCGTATGGCATTCAATGCGAGGCGGAGGAAGTTCTGCGTATTAACTCCAGGGATGGCCACGGGCGACTGAAAAGCCAGAAATAGTCCACGCCGGGCACGCTCATCGGGCTCGAGCTCGAGGAGGTTTTCGCCGTTGAGCAGAACTTCGCCTTCAGTCACCTCATAGCGCGGATGGCCCATGATTGCGTAGGACAATGTGCTTTTCCCCGAGCCATTGGGACCCATCAAGGCATGCACTTCGCCTTTGTTGACAGTTAGGTTGACACCGTTGAGAATTTTCTTTCCTTCAACCTGAACGTGTAGGTTGTGAATGACCAGATCGCCGTCACCCATGAGACTGGATTCTTCCCTTCACCTCTTCAACGCTTGCTGACAACCACGGATGTTCCTCGATCGAACCGTGTTCGTAGAATGGAACCGGCTCCCAGTTTTCTGGCTGGGGAAAAGCACATTGTCCT
>JAMDCW010000096.1:27126-31151 GCA_023489405.1 Chloroflexota bacterium | reverse complement strand
ATTGTTTGCCCACTCGTAGCCACATCAAGCGCGTCGAACAGTGTGCTTCAAAGGCACATAGCATCTCGTTGTGGCCCTCGTTGACACAAACCATAGGGGCGATCGGCCCCTCAAGGGCGCGGACCACCTGACCCATGTGGACCTCCTCTGGTGGACGTGCCAGCGTGTAGCCGCCACGAACACCTCGAAAGCTTTCTATGAGCCCAGAACGACGTAGGAGAACGGCTAGCTGCTCGAGATACTCCACAGGTAGCTGTTCGTTTGCTGCTACTTCAGCGAGCGCTACCGGCCCTTGTCCCCACCGACGCGCAAGGTAGACCATCAAGCGTGAGCCGTATTCTCCTTTAGTCGAAATGCGCAGCATAACGGCCTCACCTCTAAATCCGATGATATCACTCGGATTTCTCAGTATACCGATCTTGACGCTTTACTTGCAAGTGAAGCGTGTGTCGAGGATTCCCAGGTGCAAGGGAAGATGCTCAATTGACGCTGAATTCACCTTGCTTCTATACTTGGGTAACAGAAACATAGCCCTTGCACGTACGAGGGCAGGGGTTAGGACGTTCTTCCGGCGCTACTCGCTGAACGAGGAGTTGCGTGGCCACCGTCTATCTCGATCTTATGCGCTTAGATGACCTGAACGAGGTATCCGAAATAGAGCGAGATGCCTTCAATGTTCCCTGGCCATCGAGCGCTTACCGACGTGAACTTCGGAATAACCGTAATGCTTACTACATTGTCGTGCGCTGTGGGGATCATGAGCAAGCGCGAACATCTATCCCTTCTCCCGTTTCCCGCCGCTTGTTCCCTCTTTCGTTTCTTTCGCCGTCACCAGCGCCTCAAGAGACAGGCCATAGAGATCGAGTTCTAGGTCATGCTGGGTTGTGGCGTATGCTTGACCAAGCTCATATCACCACTATTGCCGTACACAAAGAGTATCGGCGTAGGGGATTTGGTGAGTTGCTTCTCACTGGTATCTTCGATCTGTCACGAGAGCTACAAAGCGATGCGGTGACGCTTGAAGTGCGGAAATCAAACTACGGTGCCCAGCGCCTCTACGTGAAGTTCGGCTTTCGAGAAGTGGGAATTCGCCCGCGTTACTACTCGGACAACAACGAGGACGCAGTTATCATGTGGACAGATCCGCTGCGCTCGTCACACATGGAAGCTATCCTTGCTCAGCGCCGGCAAGAGCTTGCCCATAAGCTAGGGTTGGAGCGGCTGCCCGATTGGCTATCTCGGGCACGCTCGGTGACTCAGAAAGCGTGATTTCAGTGATGATTCAAGGTAGCCGCCAGTGTGGTTTTCCTTGGTGCATACTCCTCTGGCAGGTCGATAATCGGCAGCATGTGAGGTAGCACAGATGGCTGACTCTGGGTTTAACCGAAGTGCACGATCGACACTAGGAGTGCACTTCACCAAGGTCAAGGGATAGCTCTGCTTCTTGACGTACGCATAGATCGGGATCACTGCGAGCAGCGTGTGCAAGAGCTTGGCGCGCTAATTGCTCGCTGGATATGCGACCGAGCGCCCAGCAGGCATGTTCGCGGACGAGTGCGCTCGTTTCTTGGGCGAGAACGGTGCACAGCACTGGGGCCGCGGCTGGATCGGCAATATTACCTAGAGCGACGCAGGCATTGCGAAGTAGCCCCTCACGCCGGGTACGCATCAGCGATGTTCCTTGAAATTGGGCGGTGAATGCCGCTGGTGATAACGAGAAGAGAGGGAGCAGCTCGATGCTTGGACCACAGCCTCGTTCGGGTAGAAGATCAGGATGGATTTTGGCCTCTTTTCCCCGATTGACTGGGCAGACTTCCTGACAGATATCACAGCCAAATATCCAGTCGCCGATCTTGGGACGGAGTGTTCGCGGTATGGCGCCGCGTGCTTCAATTGTTAAAGCGGAGATACACTGCGTGGCGTCGAGCACTCCAGGAGCGGGGAGAGCGTTCGTTGGGCAGGAAGGTAGGCAGCGAGCACAACGTCCACAGGTCTTGCGCACTGGTGCATCGGGCTCTAGGTCGAGGTCAGTGGCGACCTCTGCGAGGAGTACCCAGGAGCCGTATTCGCTGGTCAATAAGCAGCTATTTTTCCCTACCCAGCCTAGCCCGGCGCGAGCTGCTACTGCCCGCTCGACGAGGCGCGCGGTATCAACCCAGCCGCGCTGGGCCTCTTTGTGTCCAAAGCGCTGGCGCAGCTCTGCGATGAAACGCTGAGTCAACCGGCGCACGACACGATGATAATCACGGCCCCACGCGTAGCGCGCAACACGACCACGTGGCACGCCTGGTGTCGAAGGGAGATAGGTGTTACCAGATGGATAGGCCAGACCTAAGCTGATAATACTCTGCGCCGGCGGAACAATCCGCCGGATATCGCCAGCCATATACGCTCGTTCGGGAGTAAACCACGGCAAGTTCGCATAGAGCCCTTGACCAATCCGCTGGCACACATCCTGCTCAAGGCCAGCAAACGGCAAGGCGGAGGTGAAGCGTACGAGGTTGAAGCCTATAGCATGGGCCAGTGCCCGCACTTCTTCTGTGAGAGCCTGTCGCGCTATTGTGCTCACGTTTTAAGTCATAGCAGCCTGGTGATCATAGATCAGTGTACCAGTGACGGGTTTCGGGAAGAAGAATGTCGACTTCTGAGGCATTCGATCGTGTGCGCGAGCGATAGCACATAACTGTTCTGGACGAGTAGGCTTCAACAGAAAGGCTAGCTGGGCTTGGTCGGTATGTACGGCGTCAAGGGCTTCCTGGGCACTTCTTGTGTAGGTGAGGAAGCCTTCTCCTTCGACCTCGCGTTCACCAAGACCGAGCATTGGTTCGAGCACGAGGGTATGAAGTGCGCTTACGTCGAGACTGCGCCAGGCAGGTGAGTGATCGTATGGGAGCAGAGGTGCAAGGTCCCGGCGTGGACGGAGCAGGTGAAGGGCGTCTCGTTCGATCAGGAGGAAGGAACCATCAGCGGTTTGATCGAGGGTTGAGGTAAGATCGGGCGTTGACCGAGTATCGAGCGGAATAAGCTCGAAGAGCTCTGCTAAGCGGGCGTGGAAGTATGCCAGCCAGGAAGATGAAATGTTGCGTATGATGCGATGGATCGGCAAGACGGCGAGACCGGGATCGTTGACGGCGACCAGGAACATAAGCGCGCGATCCCATGGACCGCTGCCCCCGTGGGTTCGCGCTGCCTGTTCTTGACGATACGTGAGAGCCGTCTCATAACGATGGTGCCCATCGGCGATGTAGGCTTGACGAGCTGCAAATAGCTTTAAGAGCCGAGCGACCTGTCCTTCATCAGTTATCGCCCAAAGACGGCTGACGTCAGCAGCATGAGGAACGCTGCCGGGTGCGAGGGCAATGTGCTGTAGCGGGTCTCCCGCGGTTGCTTTTCTGAGGATATTCTGGACCTGATTGTCCGGGTCATCGAAGAGGAGGAAAATGGGACTGATATTAGCCTGACAAGCTCGAAGGAGATCGAGTCGGTCCTGTTTGGGCCCTGGTAGTGTGAACTCATGCGGTAAGACTTCACCGTTACTCCAGGGTGTGACCGTGACTGTGGCGAGGACTCCGTGGCGGACGAATTGACGTCCATCCACGGTGAAGTGTTCTTCGAGAATGTAGAGACCGGGGTTATTGTCGTACTGCAGGATTTCTTCCGTCTGCCACTGGCGCATTTGTGCTGCCGCCCGAGTATAGCGGTCTGCACCGCCAACTGGCAGCTCAATGGAGATGATGTTATAGGGATTCCGGGCAAGGAGTGCTGCGCGATCCTCGGGAGAGATGACGTCGTAGGGAGGTGCAACGACTTCAGCGATGTCAGGAATTCTGTGTGGGTTAAAGCGCAAAGCCCTGAACGGCACGACCTGTACCATCCTTTATGACCTTTCTGAGCATCTCGAAAAACACTCCACATCATCCCATACGGAGGGCAAGAACAGGAGGCGTGGCATTATGGCTGAAGAGCATTCCGGGGAATCTGCCGGTAGATCTGTACATCTCCGCTATTGTAGATTTCATTCATGT
>JAMDCW010000096.1:0-27116 GCA_023489405.1 Chloroflexota bacterium | reverse complement strand
GAGGAGGAACTCCCAACTGCGCCATGCGTATGCGGGTAGTCGTACTCATCATCACCAGTGGCACTTGTTCGGGTAGTTCCGGCAGGGGAAAACGCTGGGTGGCGAGAGGATTTTGTGTAAAGAAGATGTAGACCTCTCGCAGGCGCTCATCGACATCAGCCCATACCGGTATCGATGGCACTTTCTCGTCTAACCAGTATATCGCCTGGAGCTCTGGTGTTGTATAAAATGTCCATTTGTTACTGAGCAATGGTTCATTGGTTGCCTTGAAGACGCTACAAACCGTGAAAAAAACGACGCTAAGACTGGTGAAGGCACGTGTTATTCGGTGGAGCTGCAACCATCCACCGGCTCTATCGATTATAGCGAGGATGGCCTTCGCACTAGTGGGGATTGCTATGAACATGAAGACTGGAAATAAGCGAAGCTGTAAGTTAGCGCCAAGAACGCCACTAAAATCGGCAGCGATACCGACACCTACCTGGATAGCTAGGCCAACATAGAGAAGCCACATAAGGCGCTGGCTATCTGTCATGTGTTGCCATTTCTGGTGAAAAAGTACTCGCCATGAGCGTATTGTCCAAGATAATCCCGATATCGCCAATGTAATCCATGTGAATGAGGTGATGATAAGGTAGATGTAAACACTTCTCCAACCGAGTGATACATAAGCGTATGGATTATCTATGGCTTTGAAGTTTAGCACAAAACCGGCCAGTCTATCCATAGCCGACCGAAATTGATTGAATATACCGGAGCTTGGATGGTAGAAATAGAAAATCTCGAGGAATAGCAATAATAATGAGGCACCTGAGATATATCCTAACCGGATAAGTGATATCCGATATTTGCTATCATTGTTATCAACGAAAAATATAATAAATGCTCCAATAAAGAAACTTCCGGTGACAGCAACTATAAGAGACGAACCAAATGTACTGTTAATAGACACGATGCTAAACATGCAGATATAAAATAGTACAACATATTTCGCGAAAATTCGAACTTGAGTACGCCTATGATAACTGCGGAATAGTAAGAATAACGCGGTCAATAAGAGGAAATATGTGACTTTCTCGTGCGATCCACGCAATGCAGTAAAGAGAAAATCTGGCTGTAAGAGAAGGAATAATGCCGCTAAGGCTCCAGTACGCTTATCTTCTGTCATCTCTGAGAAAGCAAGAAAAGCCATGAATGCGTCAGCAGCAAGGAAGAATGGCCATACAAGGGTTTCGATCGTCTGTATCGACACACCGGATAAGCGCAAGAGGTAGATGTTAATTGCCTGGAAGCCGTAACCTGAAGGATAGACAACAGGAACAGCAACGGAAGGGATAGCATTGCCGAACTTATAGACGTCTGTGATGAGGAGAGTCATTTCCGCAGTGTCTTGCTCAATATAGTGACCGTGGAATCGAGCAAGGAGGTAAGTAGCGATCCATAGTGCGAGAACTACGACAGGTAGGACGGCCAGCGTTGGTCCTGGCAAGGGAAGATCTATCTCTTCAGGACGCTCGCCGACAAGATGCTTCAACAACACTTGGTCGTTGACGACGGTAGCTAAAAGCCGGCGAGCGTTATCTGTCACCATCGTAGCAGACGGCTGAGGACGTATGAGTAGGCCGACGAGGACGGTCGTGATAGCGTCTTGGAGGTTACTTTCTTGATGGATATCAATGTCATCTGCTCTCTCTGCGAGCGCGCTGGTATCAGCTAGCTCTGCTCGCACATGTCTGGCGAGCTGGGCGATTTGATCGTTACGCCAGCGTTCGCCGAGAGGCATGCGGTAGAGCACCTGTGAGGCGGATCGTGATGATGGAGATCGGCTTAGCCAGGGTGCAATGCGGTGAGCTATATGTTCGGCTCGAGCGAGTGCCTTTTGAACGATCTTTATGGCTTCTGCTGGACCCCGGTCGGTAACAGCTTGAGCAACCAGATCAGCGAGTGTTATCGCGAGATCACGAGCGGGAGAAAAGGGCTCATCAGCTTCTGGCATAGCGTTTATACTAAGGGGTATAGTGGGGGAAGTACAAACGATGCTTTGGCTCTCCGTCACGGTTCGGCATGTATGCTACACTCCGCGAGAGCTGTCTTAGTGCTTTGTTTTGTGATGCGAGGAATGCAGCGGCTGTACCGTAAAAAGTAGAGAAAATGTTCTCCGAATGTGAGTGCCTGAAACAGGCCCTCGGAGATGGTGTATTCCATTATCTCCCTTTAGTGAAATAGAGAAGAGCGTGTAGCGCAATTGATGGCTGAGGCACAGTTCGACTTCGGTTTGGCAACTCGACTTGATGTAGATGCTCTTGGAGAACCGGGAAGACGCACATTTCGCCTGCTGATCCGATCCGGCACGTCGGCCGCGCTGCTCTGGATCGAGAAGCAACAGCTCGTGGCTTTAGGACTTGCTCTCGAGCAGGTGTTGAGCCAGGTCGCACCTCAAGAACTGCAGCGGGAGATGCTCTCGCTACCATCCGGTCTGGTGACCGATTTTCCACTGAACCCTCAGCTCGAGTTTCGTGTGGGGCAGCTTCAGCTTGGTCATGACCCCGTCAATATGCAGTTTCAGATTATTGCCGGGGACAGTGTGGGAGAAGAAGAAGAAGACCGTCCCCCTCGCCTTACTGTACGTCTCGGATATGCGATGGCAAGCCGGCTGAGCCAGCAAATCGCTGCTGTGGCGGCTGCTGGCCGGCCACGTTGCCCGTTGTGCGGAGAGCCTCTGGGCGACGAGCCACATCAATGTGCTCTATCGAATGGCCATGTGCACTGAGGCTGGGCCTTCATCATATATCACCGTAGCCGGCTGCGCGGAGCCAGCTCCGAGCGAGAACGGCATGGCCAATGGCGGTGGGGTGGACACGATCTCTCGCCCAGAAGCTGCTTGGTTGGGATTGTAACGCTTCATTGAACGCTGTTTGGGTAGGAACGATTACTGCGGAAAATTCAGACGCTAACCTATTGACGACCTCGATATACGGTTCGAGGCGAAGGCGGAAAGGGTCCTGTATGTTTGGTTCAACGAGAAAAGGCTGGAGCAAGATGATCCTGGCTTGTATTTCAGATACTGTCCGCTCCAACAGGCTCTTGTATGTCTGGTGATATTCATCCAGCGGGACTGCTTCGGAGTATCGCCCAGTCATCCAACGCCAGACGTCATTGATACCGATCATGATGGAGACCCAATGCGGTCGATGATCGATGACATCGGTAGACCATCGTTGGGCTAGGTCACGAATCGTATCCCCGCTTATGCCTTCATTGGAAATCCCGATATTCAACGCGGGATAGCGTGCGAGGAGGAAGGCACGCACCAAGGAGACGTATCCGTTACCAAAGGGAGCTGCTTCTTGACGGCGGCCACAATCCGTAATGCTATCGCCGATACATACGATGCGTTGATCACGCTCAAAGAGCACGGAACTGACCTCTCACTTCACTCTTCCGCCCCATGGCCTTTTAGGCCGCTGTACCTATCGCGCTATAGTAGCGTAATAGCTGGGCAAAGCTAGAGAGGGAGATTGCGCCAGCAACGCGAATACGAGGGAGCAAGAGTGGTGCTCGCGCATCTTCGCGACTGCTACTCCTCCGCGGATCGAGCAAGCCGGCGATATATCCTGCTTGGTGAGCAAGCAGTTGAACGCGTTGTTGGGCTACTGCCGTTCCGCTGCGAAATGGCTCCCCTGCGGGATAGCAAATGATCTGAGGGGTACGTCCTAGGTGGTCTGTGAGTGTTTGCCGGGATTCCTGGAGCTCGTTAGCAGCGGCATCTGCCGGCAGTGTGCCCAAATCAGCATGGTTAACGGTATGGGATTCGATCTCCATTCCGCTCCTCATCATCACCTGCAATTGATTCCACGTCAGATAAGAATTCAGGCCAACAGTTTTTCCCATAAAACCGGTGATGATGTTGAATTCGCCAATCATATGGTGGGCTTGTAGCAAAGGCAGCGCATAGGTGTAGGCGTCTACATAGCCATCGTCGAATGTGAGTACAACCGGGTGGAGAGGCAAGGGGGCGTGATCGTAGAGAGCCGCGAGCAGATGAGTTAGCGTAATGGAGTGATAGCCGTGTTGTTGTAACCAATCGAGCTGTTGTTTGAAATGTTCCATCGGTACCGTAAGGTCAGAAGCCAACCGGAAGTCGTAGTTGGACATGGCTGCGGTACGGACGACAGGTGGAGCGATGTGATGGTACATCAGGATAGGCACAGTGATCTGTTTAGCCAGAGGCGCAGCGGGGAGGAGCACGGTACCGTCAAATCCCGCAATTCCGGGATCGAGGATGTCCCAGCTTCCATGATTTGCTTGGAGGATGATGGGTGATACGTCGACTTGTGGATTGAGGGCGTTGACGGCATGCGCTGCGTGGAGGTCTACGGAGAGCATTACTTGGATGACAGATCGTGGTGTCGAGGTTCCAGTGAGGGTATTGTGCCATCCGGCGATGGGGTGCGGGTCTTTGACGGAGACTGTACTGATAAGCAGGCGCCCTTGTGGGGCGAATTTCGCTTGTAGAAAACGGATGTAAGCGGCTTCATTGGGCCACTGGGCTTGTTGAGTAGGATCCAGGAGACGCCACGCGCTCTGCCAGTCAGCGTGCTGGAGTGCCGAGCCAAAGAGCTGGGCAACGGCGGCAGGGGTAGGGGACAGTTTGATGGTGCTGTGCGGCACGGGATGGACTTGTTGTGTTTCGAATCCCTCGGCGCTGAGTGTACTGGGGAGATCTGGGGCGGCGATAGGTAGGGCGCACCAACCGTCGGGCAGGGACTTCAGCGGCGTGTCTCCTGCATTCACTGAAGGACATGCGAGCGGTGTTGAAGTAGCAGCATTGATCACGCGAATCGGAATCATCGACACCGTCGAGCTGGGCTTCTGCGGATGAGGAGAAGGCGTCGGTATTGCTGGAGTTGCGATTGGTGCCGGACTTCCGGTAGTGGCAATAGAGGTGGAACGTATTGATGCGACGGCAGCGGTTGGAGCAGGTGGCTGCTGTGGAGACGTTTGGAAGAAGACATAGGAAACTGCTAAGACACTGAGAAGGGCGATCATGAGGAAGAAGAACAATGGTGTTTTGCTAGGGTGATGATGAACTTGACTTGCGCGCATGCCCATACTTTATGTTTTGAATTTCCGGCATTTTGCTGATACGGGAAAGGATGCGCTCCCGCGCGGCAGCGCTTGGCACTCTGAACACCACGCGCATTTTCGCCCATGGCTCTTCTACGTCGACGGCGCTATGCATAATATTTCCTAGCGCTTCAGTCACAATTCCGGATAGATCGTGGAGTAGGCCCGGCCGGTCAGCGGCAGTAATCCGTAAATCTACTTCGATGGGTCTCTGGGCATCATATTTCACCCACTCGGCCGCCACAATGCGCTCCGGTTCATCTTCTTGGAGAATGTTGGGGCAATCTGCTAGGTGGATGGTTGCTCCCATCGCGCGAGTAATAAATGCTACTATGGGCTGCTCAGGTACTGGGCTGCAGCAACGAGCTAGACGTAAGGAGAGGCCCCTAGCGCCGACGACGTGAATTTCGTACTGACGTGTAGCTTGCTCCACATCGGTATGATCATCTGCGGGTACAGGAGTGGCTGGTGGTGTTGAGCCATCTGATGGTTTTGCTTGCAGCGATCGGAGGCGGAACTCCAGCCGATTTGCGGCTGCCTGAGGAGATATTTCACCGCAACCGATGGCGACATAGAAGTCGTCAAGCGTTTCTTGGGAAAAATCGCGGACTGTAGCACGCAGCGTGTCGTCCGGCACGAGGTCCAAGCTGCGGCGATGCTGGCGGTGGAGCTCTCGGTCGAGCAGCTCCCGGCCACGAGCGAGATTTTCCGGACGTTCACGCCGTTTGAACCATTGTTGGATGCGCTGACGCGCCGTTGCCGTGACGACGAAGTCTAACCAGTCGCGAGACGGGCCGTGATCTCCACGTGTCGTCAATATCTCGACAACGTCTGCGCTCTGCAACTGGTAATCTAAGGGGATCAAACGGCCATTGACACGCGCTCCAGTGCAGTGGTGACCGACTTCGGTGTGGATGCGGTAGGCAAAATCGATTGGAGTTGATCCCTTAGGAAGATCTTTGACCTCACCTTGGGGGGTGAAAACGAAGACTTGATCGGGGAAGAGATCGGTGCGCATGGCGTCTACGAACTCACGAGCGCTGTTCGAATCTTGGCGCAGTTGGAGCAACTGACGCAGCCAGCGGAGCTCGGTAATCGCTAGAGGTTTTGACGGTCGCTGTTTGTAAAGGAAGTGGCTCGCTATGCCGTATTCAGCTACCTGATGCATCTCGTAGCTACGAATCTGAAACTCTGTGAGACGGCCCCCTTCACCGATCACCGTTGTGTGGATGCTCTGATAACCATTTTCCTTCGGCTTTGCTATGTAGTCTTTGAAACGACCATCCACGGGGTGCCAACGCTCGTGGGTGAGACCAAAGGTCACGTAACAGTTTTCACGGGTATCGACGACAGCGCGCACAGCATAGAGGTCATAGATCTGGCTGATATCGCGATCACGAGATATCAGTTTCTGGTAGACGCTCCACAGGTGTTTGGCACGGGCTGATACCGTTGCCGGAATGTGGTTGCGTTCTAGGTCTGCTGTCAGGATTTGCGCTATGTGTTCAGTATAGGCAGCACGCTCTGGGCCAGCCTGGCCGATGAGTGCTGTTACCCAGGCATATTCATCTGGTTCGAGGACCTTGAATGCCAGGTCTTCTAGCTGGGCCTTCAAAGGGTAGAGGCCTAGTAATCCAGCGAGTGGGGCGTAAATCTCACGAGTCTCCAGGGCCATACGCTCTTGTCGATCTGGACTGAGAGCATCGATCGTCTCCATGTTGTGGATGCGATCGGCGAGTTTGATCAAGACACAACGAGCGTCATCGTTGATTGTGAGCAGCAGCTTCTGTAACGTTTCGAGCTGTTCGCGCTTTTTGCGCAGAGCGAGGATCTTGCGGCGGTGTTCCGCCTCTTCCGTTTCACTGGCTGCGACATCACTATCGCGCCGGCGTTCGACGATTTCCAGCTTGGTGACGCCGTCAACAAGGCGGGTGACCGTTTCTCCAAACCGATCCCGGATTTGTTCGAGGGTGACATTGGTATCTTCGACGACGTCGTGCAACAAACCGGCAGCCACGGTGGGAGCGTCAACGGTAAGATCAGCCAAGCGAATGGCAACCCAGAGTGGATGTACGATATAGGGTTCACCCGTGGCACGCGGGATGCCATCGTGAGCTGCTGTAGCGAACTGGTGGGCACGTTCGATCAAGGTGACATCGTCGGGGGACAAATAGGAACGCACCACTTCCATCAAGCTTGCGTGGAGCGAGGCAGCCCCGAGTGGTTGTAGGCGAGTTAAGAATAGGTCCCGAGGCAAAATTTCAACAGCCACGACAAATATCTCCTCGGGTTGATTGTAAACAAGTGTACGACTCAACAGCGACTTGCGCAACCAGAGGGGGAAGACTGGAGCTTAACCGACAACGCCTGTGCGATCGATGCTTTCTGTAAAGAAACGTTGTGTGAAGAGGTAAAGGATGAGCACAGGCAAGATAACGAGAACACAGGCCGCCATTGCCAGCGCTTCGTTATAGAACTCGGATCCGGCCCCACCAGTGACCTCGTTAAGGGTTTGCCCTAATACAGAAAGGCGCATCGGTAAGGTAAAAAGTTCACTTCGATTGAGATAGATAAGCGGCTCCAAATAATCATTCCAATGCCAGACTACTGAAAAGAGGAAACTCACTAGGATAGCCGGCTTAGCCAATGGCAGCATGATGCGGAAGAACGTGGCGAGAGGACCCGCCCCATCGACGCGGGCCGCCTCTTCCAGCTCCCACGGTAGTCCGCGAAAGAACTGACGAAAGATCAATACGAAAACCGATCCTTTCAAGCCTTCTCCTAAGAATGATGGGAAGATAAATGGCCAGTAGGTGTCGATCCAACCGTGGTCAAGGATCTTTCCTGGACCGAAGGTGCCATTGATCGCAAAGATATGAGGGAATGAAGCGAGGTTGATATCTATCGCCAGACGAGGCATCGTTTTATACAGAATGAATAGCGGAACGATGATTGTCTCCGGTGGAACGAGGAAAGTAAAAATGACCAGGAGAAAGAGGATCTCTCTTCCAGGAAAATTGATGCGTCCAAAACCATAACCAACGAAGGCACACGATATGACCTGGCCAACACCTGAAAGGATGGCAATCTGAGCGCTATTTGAGAAAGAATGCCAGAAGTTTATTGCTTGCCAGGCTAGGATATAGTTCTGCCAATCAATACCTGAAGCAATCCACTGTATTGTGGGATCGGTGAGATCCTGCACACTCTTGATAGAAGTGGCAAGCATATAGAAAACTGGGAAAAGGAAGACGAAAGCAATATCTGCCAGAATGAGGTATGTCACAATACGGATAGCCAGGGTTCTCGCGAGTTTGAGTAGGAGATACGTATTGAGCCGCTGCTGGGGCCGTGCCGCATACCTCGTACTTGTAGCCTGTCTACGCGCAATCGTCGCCATATGCCTAGCTCCTATTTCTCGCCTGCGTAGTACACACGATTACGCATGAACCAGATAACCAGCATGAGTACAATGAACATGATCAGGAAGTAGATCCAACCGAGCGCTGCCGCATAGCCTAGACGGAACTGTCCGGAGAATGCCGTTTGCTGGATATACTGGAGCACCGTCATTCCTCGTTGCTGTGTGAATTGGCCTGTTGTCTGGTTGATAACACCCTGGACTGAGAAGCTGTTGGTGAACGTATCAACAACAGTGTAGATGATATTGAGTAGCACGAACGGCGATATCAACGGAACTGTAATCTTCCAAAAGAGCTCCCAACCGGTGGCGCCGTCAATGCGCCCGGCTTCGTAGTATGTTGCTCCAACAGACTTGAGGCCAGCCATAAAGATCAGAATTTGTACACCGGAGGCCCAGAGCACGAGGCTCATTCTACCGAGGACGAGGATGACGTTGTCTGCCCATGTCGGGCCGAGAAACTGCTGCAAGAATGAAGCGACGTCGGCATTGCCACCAAAGGTATTAGACCCTACGCCTTCGCTAAAGAGCTGCTGAATAACCTCTGCAGAGCCAATGATCACCGGAAGGAAAAAAATGCCGCGGAACGCGCCGATACCGAATAGTCGTTGATTGGCAAGCATCGCAACAAATAATGAGAAAATCAGGATAGCTGGGGTATTAACAAAAGTTTGCTTGATTTGCTCTACAAGAATTGGGAAAAATCGAGGGTCAACAAAGAAAGCCTGCTTATAGTTATCAAGACCAACAAATCGTACGTTATTGATGTTGACAGCTTCGAGCTCATTGAAGGACAGCATGAGTGAGCGAATAAGCGGCCAGGCAAGAAACATGATAAATCCCACTACCCAGGGAAGGATGAACATGTAGCCTTGAAGGGCGCGCTGAGTGCCAAGTGACATGTGGAAACGCGAGCGGGAGCGCGCTGGAGGAGAAGGCCTCCGCGAAACGATGGTATCAATCGGAGCTCTAATCATTGTCACACCTCTTTTAGGAGCCTGGTGGTATGACGGCATAGCTGAGCGCGTCAACCGCTATATTACCGATGACAAAACGTTGATTCGTATAGTTGACGATGACTTTTGTGCCATTAGCGTAGCTTGTTTCGAAAATATTCGGAGCTAGCTGCTGGTGGTCGACCATAAACTGGTTGAACGTAGGTGCAAGCTGTACATTGACATCTTCATACTCTCTTACGAGCTCGTCGATCCACTCTGTCCACGTACTGCTCCAATCGGTATACGTCAGTAAGGCAAGGTTGAGTCTACTTGTTGGAATATATGTCAACTGAAAGCTTGGAACTGCTCCGTACTCGATCTCACGCAAGAACTCTGCTTGAGGATCGCTTCTCAGGTTAGCGTAAGTCTCAGGCGTATACCGAACGAATCCGTGCATCACCATCTCATAGAATGGGATGGCTTGATCTTCGAACTGCCAGTGGCTGTCATCGACAGGCACTTGGCGCACATTTTGCGTATGCTTGAGGACATAGGAGTTGCCTCCCTCAATCGCTACATGCCCAAGCTCCTGGCGAATGTAGTCAGCAATCTTCATGTTCCAGTCGGCGTATTGCTGCCGGGTGAGGGGATGAGCGCTGTTCGTATCGTAGGCTAGCTCTTCTCCGAAGTAGAGCAGATCACTGCCGCTGGCGCCGAGCAGTTTCTCTTTCGGTATGTCGCGGAGGACGAAGTTGTACATTTCGACGATAGGATTGAGCAGGTAGAGCGATTGGCCCAGCCCCGCGCCGTTGCTGAAGAGCGGCAGCTTATTCGCGCCCCGCATGGCGTCGTTGCGGGCGGAGAAGCCCCGCTGACCGCTATAGGCGTCTTCAAAATCATCGAGCAGGAAAATGGGCACGCCTTTGCTTCGGGCATAGCTGGTGAGATGTCTGAGACCTGGGGGCCCACCGAGGCGGTTATCCGGAGGCATGCGATTCGGGGAGGCTTGGTAGAGCCCATCGCGATTCCACCCCTGAAGAGTGAGCTGTAGATCTTTTACGCCGCGGCTACGCAAGGTTTGAAGGATTTCTTCTGCCTGTCTGAATGTTGTCGCAGCGACGAAAGTTTTACCAATGAGCCCTTGTTTTTCTGCACCCATGATCAGGGAGAGGTTCAAGCGGGTGGGCTGTTGTGCCGGCAAGGGCGAAACGTGCTCGGAGTTCAGGAGATAGGAGCGATACGCTGCTGCCATGCCGGCGTAGTTTGCTTGCTGGCCATTGAGGAGGTAAATGCGAATGCTGCGATCGCCCGTGATCATGGGCAACGCCAAGCGATTGACGAAGGAATAACGATTGCGCGGAAAAGCCGCGATACGCCGGTAGACGAGCTGAAAGCCACCGTGATAGTAGCGCGTGATGTAGCCGCTCGGCTCACCATCTACGATAGCGTCATACTGCCCTTGGGTAGCAATCTCTACGAAGGCTCCATTGAGCTTCTGCCCGTTAGCGCCCTGCTTGGTGGCAATGCCAAAAGCGGGAATCAAAACGGGTTCTTCCACGGCCTGGAAAGAGCCAGAGCCTAGCTGAGCAGCCATGGGAGTACCGAGGCTCTGCCCAAAGACTTCCTGATTGAATGGTTGCAGATAGTCGGGGTGAATGGCTTTAAAACGCACCAGGGCGCCGGAACCATCGGGCAATACCATGTAGCCTTGCTCGTTATCGGCTCCGGCGCCGAAGAACGGTAATGGCTCGATCGTTTCCAAGTAGTACCCTGTTTGGGCAGTATTGTTGATCTGCTCTTTGATCTGGCTTTGTGGAATAGTGAGGTCGAAGTACCCTTTACCGAGGTGAATATCGAAAGCGAAGGAGATGGGCGCCGCTTTCAGCGCCTGCTTGGGGGAGAAGATGAGACGAACATCACCATTGGGGAGGTGCTCGATCTGGGGAGCCGAATTATCCCAACTGGATAACAGCAGTTTGGGAACCTCTCGCTGGTAGTCAGTGTACTGGATTGCGTAGACTGGACTCGTTTCTTGCGCACTGGAAGTAGAGGCGAGTTTAGCGACTCCATTTGGGCAGGTTGGAACCGGCTGATGTGGCAGGCGTGGATTACTGAGCCACACGAGGCCACTGCGCTTGTCTTTTACAGCAATCTCTCCCGTACACCGCTCGATGTAGAGGGCCAGCGTACTATTGTGCGATTCGAGCTGGAATCCTCGGGGCACTCTCGTCCACACGGCTTCACCTTGGGGCGCGAGTGGTTGTGTAGAGCTAGCGGCCGCTGACGTCGCTGTCTGTGCAGTGGTCGTGGTGGCTGTTGCGGTTGAAGCGGTCTGCGCGTTTCTAGCCACTGTTGTCGAGGTCGTTGATGTTGAGGCTGTCTCGGTAATGCCGACGCTTGTCTGGCCGAGGGTGATAGGAAGATGCCCGGCATATACGACAATTGGCGATGCAAGGAGCATCGCCATAGTTGCTGCAACCACCAGACGTACCCAGCGACCTACCACGTGCTAATCCGTTCTACTTGTCAGGGGTAGCTCGACCACGGTTTGCTCTTGACCTTTCCACTCCCGATATTATGGCTATGGGCCACGGGTAACGAACTCATAGGCTATTTCGACGAAGAATTGAACCATTTGCAGGGTCAGCAAGTAGATGAGAGCGAGAAGTACCCATATGACGATCATGCCAAATATGGAAAGCGCACCGACAAGAATGCTCTTCCCGAATGGGAAGTCGTGGACGACTTTGAGATGCAGCCAAAATAAGAAAAGCATCCAGAATGTGATGAGCGATTGCCCCAAGTAGTAGAGAACCTTTTCATCAAGCGAAAGAACGTGCGAAAAAATTACCGAATACTCGGCATTGAAGAGGACGTAAGGCAAGAGGGCATATGCGCTACAGACGGCAACGTTTTTGAAAGTACCTTCGCCATAGAAGATGCTGGAGATGCCATAACAACTGACAACCCAAGTCGCCCAAGGTGCGAGAACTTTAGCTACTTCCAGCAGCAAGTTCGTCGTTTCTGGCTCAACCGTGGTGAACTCGTAGGCGGTGAACTGGATAACGATCAGGTGGACGGCTACGGCAAGGGCGACGAGGATTGGTACGGCAATCCACTGCCCTTCGTATTTGATTTCCCACAAGGCTTCGGTAGGATGGCGCAAGATCAAGATGCAATGGCGGAGGAATTGGGCAAAAGTCCTTGCCAGTGGATTAGCCCGTGAGCGACGGCGGGTCAGTGAAACTGCGCGTGCGCCACGGAGTGTCGTCACCCCAAGTTCATCACCGCCTCTACTAGCCTTCCGAGTGATTTAAGGACGAGCACGGATACAACAACGATGCCGGCAATGATACCTAAGAGGAGTGTAAAGTGCTCATTTGCCCAGACTTGCCGGTATTGGGCAAATGCCGCCGAATAAGCGTTTCTATTTTCAGCGAGCCGTTCTTCGTACATCGCGGTGACAAAGTCGCTCGGTGGTCCACCTAGCTCACCAAGGTGCAGATAGCATTCACCGAGCTGCTGGTGGGCAAGTGCATAATGGGCATCTAGGCGGAGCACTTCCCGCCAAATCCGGGCAGACTCGCTATATTTGCCGTCATAGTAGAGAAATGTCGCTTCGTGAATGAGTGTAGCAAACTGGGTCGGGCGAAAGACCTGGATATCTTTCCGGCTCGAATCGAGCACATAGATATCACCATTGGCTCGTACGGCGAGAGCGGCAGGATAATCGAAGTAGCCGTCCTGGCTATTGCTCTTGCCACCAAAAATATCTAGGAGATTCCCTTCTTGATCGTACTGATAGATCTTCCCTGAAGCGGCATCGAGGGCAGAGATAATGCCGACGTTATCTACGGCGATGGAGACGAATTGCGGCATCTGATCCCCGGGATAGCGTGGCTTCTCGCCAAAAAAGGCGGCGGATGACGTGTGTTGCAAGCCGAAGAAGGAAGATACATTCGTGACACGGTACACGTTCTTGCCGAGGGAGTTGAGCTTCTTAACCTGGCCAACTTGTGCGGTTGCAGATACGGTATAGATAAAACCGTCGCTACTGAGGAAGAAGTTCGTATCTGAGTTCGGGAGTGTTTTGGCGATTTGCGCTTTCTGTTGCGCCGTTGCGAAGAGGCGAGTGAAAAGAGCGGTCAGACTGAACTGCACACGATTGGCGCCGAAGAAGCCGCGGAAGATGCCATTGGGGTCCATTTCGATAATGCCACGGTAGTCGCCGCCCCCATTGATCACGTAGATGTAGCCACGGCGATCGACTAAGACTTTCGTTGGCTTGTAGCTAGCATCGCTTCGCAGTAGTTGAGTTGCCGGACGCCCAAATGCGCGCAGGAACTGGCCATCCTTATTGAAGACGGCTACCCGGCTATTTCCCGAATCCGCCACATAAATGAGTCCACTCGGGGTAACAAAAACTCCTTCAGGACCATTGAGCGAAGCTTGCGTTTTGGGTTGATTTTTCTCAGTCTGTCCGATAATGCGGATGAGGTGGTCTTGAGGATTAAGCTCGAGAATGCGATTGTTATCGGTATCGGCAATCCAGAGGTCGCCTTGAGAGTCGAGGAAGAGGTCTGAAGGATTGCGCATCGAAGGCGCCCACGTTTTTTTTAGCTGGCTGAGCAGCGTGATATCGTGGTCAAATACGTAGGCGACGGGCGCAGGATCGCGCCCTATTGCCGGATTGGGGTCTAGGGTGTACCCATGACCATAACTCGCGAGAGCGGTTACTGGCGTCAAAAAGCTCAGCGAAGCGGCAATGAGGGCCCCTACTGCGCCGTTACGCCAGCGTTGACAGAAGCCCACGGGAAGCCTCCTCTTCATAGCCCTAACCTTTGATACCGGTATGGGCGAGTGCTTGGAGCATTTGGGTTCGCGAGAGTATGAAAATGATGAGGCTTGGAATGAACTGTAAGAGACCCGCAGCCTGCACAATCCCGATTGTCGCGATATTGGTCTGGGCGCCGAGTGTGGCGATGGCGAGAGGTAAAGTCCGCATGGCCTCTGAGCGCACGTAAATCAAGGCGGGACCGGAGGAGTTCCACGCTGCCTGGAAGGAGAGAAAAGCGATCGTGGCAATCGCCGGACGGACGTTTGGTATGACGATACGCCAGAAGATCATCCACTCACTTGCCCCATCCATTTTCGCTGCCTCCAGTAAGGCGGTAGGGATCTGCGACATGAACTGAGTCATGACGAAGACGTTGAAAGAGGCTCCGAGGGCGGGGATGATCAATGCGTAGTAGGTATCCACCATATGGAGGGATGAGACGACAAGATAGTTCGGAATCGCCAAGACTTCGGGAGGGAAAGCGATTGCAGCGATGATGAGTGCGTTGATCAGGGCAGCGCCTGGTACACGGATTTTAGCGAGGGGATAAGCGCACATGCTGCCGATGAGCACGCCGATAATAACCTGGACGATAGTCACCCAGGCGCTATTGAAGATGTAGCGGGAAAACGGTACGGCCGTTGATGAGGTGGCGATGAGCAGATTTTGAAAGTTGAGCAAGGTGGGATGTTGCACGACGAGATCAGGAGGATACTTGAGCAGCTCGTCGATGGGTTTTAGCGCTTGAGAGGTCATGAAGACCAGCGGTAGTATCGCGAGGACTGCCATAGGAACGAGGACGAAGTAGATACCGAGTGGTTCCTTCTGGACTCGTGTGCTACCGAGCGATATTCGTCGTCGCCGGTTCAGGAACGGCACCGCGACAGCCACGTCATAACCCTCACCTTCTGCGACCTTGCTCTATCCACTTACTCATCGGAAGCGAAAATCCGGAATAAGAGACGTGAACAACCGAAAGACACAAGGAAAAGCACGACGGCAATTGCCGACGCGTATCCCATTTCGAAGCGGATGAACGCATAGTCCAGCATATGCATGACGATGGTATCGACGGCGTAAAGGGGGCTGGGAAGCCCGGCAAGCTGCTGTTGAATCTGAAACTGGCCAAAAGCCGCTACGATCGAGAGGACTGATGTGAGGAGGATCTGCGGTTTGAGTGAGGGCAGCGTGATATACCACATTTCTTGCAGGCGACTACGTACTCCATCGATTTTTCCTGCCTCATAGAGATCCTGAGGGACGCTGCCAAGAGCTGCAAGCCAGATCAAGAAGCCTGTGTTCATACTAGCCCACAGCGTCACAATAATGACCACTGGCATCATCGTCCGTTGGTCCTGAAGCCAGATAATTGGCTGCTGGATGATGCCGAGGGAGATGAGGAGATGGTTAAGAATGCCATACTGATCGCCTGTGAAGAGGTTTTGTTTGAAGAAGGTGGCGAGCACGATGGCGCTGGTCATCGCTGGAGTGTATAAAGCGATAGAAAAAAAGGCGCGCCCGCGTACTTGATGAATGAGCCAGGCGAAGAAGAAAGAGAGGAAGAAACCGAGTGGACCGGTAATGAAGGCAAAGTACAGCGTATTGCGAACGGTGACGTAAAAGATATCATCGTCAACGAACAGCAATCGATAGTTGGTAAGTCCGATAAAACGTGGTGGTTCGAGCAGATTGAAATAGGTGAGGCTCAAGCCAGCGGCAGCGAGGACTGGGAGCACGGTAAAGGTAGCAAAGATGGCCAGCCAAGGGGTCATCATCAGGTAGTAGATTCCCCACCGTCGCCAAAAAGCGACAAGGCCAGTGCCGCGCATCGTTACCCGGGGAGTTGAGACTGCTCGAGCCATCGCCTACTCCGTTTCCTCGTAGCGGCTATAGCAACAACACACCGTCATTCGCCTCCTCTAGCAGGTGACTGGACAACAGGCTGAGACTGTGCTGGCGCCTTGACGTTGAACTCGAGTTGCTTTCGCTCCATCTCATGGTTGATATGGAGTACTGCCTGCTCTAAGGCATCGCGCGGGTTCTTTCCAGAAAGTACGACCTCATTCCAGGCATTAGCAAGCCAGCGCGTCGTGTAGTAACCGCCGAGCACGACCGGCTGCTCGCGGAACCACTGCCACTGGCGCATGATCGCCTGGATATCCTGTTGTGGCCATGGCAAGCTCCGCAGCGCATCGATGTTGGAGGTATTCCAGCGCGCAGAGACGCCGAGCAGCGCTTCGATCTGGGTAGCATACTCTTCTTGCGTCGGCGCTGACAGCCACCACTGGATATATTTCCAGGCCTCCAGCTTATGTTGAGTTTTCTGGAACATGAGGACTGTCTGGCCGGAGCCTCCTGCGGAACGATCGTTGAGATTGCCGCGCGGTGTTCCTGGCATGGGCAACATGCGCCACCGTCCGATCAGTTCCGGCGCTGCCACTGACAGCGCGATATAGGTATTGTAGTCTGCCACGCCCACTGGCATTTCGCCGGTACGGAAGCGGTTAAAGAAGTTGGCCTGCACCGGTACATTATAGTTCGTGTAGAGACCGGTCCACTGCCTGAAAGCGGCGAGTGCTTGTGGCGTATCGAGAGCAGAGCGCAAACCATCTGGCGTATAGAAGCTGCCATTGTGCTGGAAGAGGAATGGGCCGAATCCGCCAGTCTGGATATCAGCGCTCGTAGGATAGTAGAATTCCATCCCATTTTCCTGAAGTGTGGGAATCATGTTGTAGACATCTTCCCATGTTCGGGGCGGTTGCAGGTGAAGGGCCTTCAGGATATCGGTACGCACGAAGAGCATGTTGAAGCTTTGGGTCTCTGGCAGGGCGTAGATGTGGCTATTCGGACCTGAAGCCGGGTATTTAAACTGGACGAGAGCGCCAGGCAAGAACTGCTGAGCCATCTCTTTGAAGCCTGGCAAGGTATCGAGCGGATAGGTTGCTCCGCGAATGGCGAACTCGACAGGTGTTTGTGGATCAACACCTGTCGCGACATCTGGAGCCGCTCCCGACGTGAGAGCGAGGAGAAGTACTGAGGACGCTCCACCGAGCGTTCCTGGGGGAAAGACGTGAAGATTCACGTAGATCCCTGTCTTCGGCGTGAAATTCGTCTCGATCATCTCTTTCAAGATGAGCGCCCACTGTTGCCCCCACGCCGTCCAGACATCGAGCACCGGGTGACCAGGAGTTGGCTTATAGATGCTGCCAATACCCGTGTAATTGAAGATGAACGAGCCAAAAAAGTTGTGCACTGTGAAGATAATCTGCTCCCACAGTGGAGCTTCTGCAGGCGGCGGGGTGAAAGATGGGCTGGCAACGTAAAAGCGATCCATCCAGACGGGCTCTTGCTGGACGTTGAGCAACCACGTAGCGAGCTGCTGACTATGCGAGTCGAAGCTGGTGACATTCGTCGCGATGGTGCCTGGACGATTAATCATACGCTGGATGAAATTACGCACGGTGACGAGTGAATAGACGGTATCGGGCATGTGGTTATTGAGCCGGGTCAAGAGCTGGATATTGGCGTTCAGTTTTGCCACCATCTGCCGGAAAGCTGGCAGCATGTCCGGCATCTTCTGGTCGAGATCGTACTCGAAGTTTGGATCGGGATTAGGTCCTGTCAAGAGCTCGATACGCCGTTGCCAGTAGCCCAATTCCGCGACGACTGTTTGCAGGTCTTGAACGGTCTGGCGGATCGGCCCTACCCGATCGGTCATCTTGAGGACGTGTACGCCTTTTGTCAGGTGGATCAGATAGGGTTGTCCCTGGGCGTTACAGACGCACACGTTTTCCCAGAAGAGTGAGTATTTAATGGGAAACTCTTTCAGTTCTCGATACTGGAACTTCCCATCGATTTGAATGTCGCGGTAGACGCGCATGTGACCTAAACCAGCTTGGTTGACACGGAAAACTAACTTGTAAAGTCCATTTTTCGGGACGGCGAAGCGCCATTCTACCCACTGTCCACCTTTGCGCCATTGATAACCGCCGAAGGTGTTCAGCCGGTAGTGCCCAAAAGAGTAAGGTTCGCTATAGGGGTCGCTGGATGATGCATCTCGAACCGTCGGGTCATTACGGGCAATAGCGTCTTCAGCTTGGATATCGAGGGTGACGTTATTGACGGGCTTCAGTCCTTCCGCCTTCCACTTGGCTAAGGCTTGGGCATATGCCGGCTGGGTCAGCGGAGGGACGAAGGCCAGCGATGCGATAGCGATGGGTTCGCGGATAGCGTTCATCGTGAGTGTATGCTGGCCCGGAGAGAGATAAAACTCCAATGGATTACGCGTCATCCCCAAAGAGTCGTTCGCACGTACCGTCCGCCAGTAGCGCTTCTCCTTAATCGGTGGCTGGATATCGTTCCCCTGGTTATCTACGGTTACCGGACCGGCATTGACCCATACGCGGCTGAAGGCAATGCGGTGAGCTTCAAGGTAGGGGTACTTGCCATCGATGAGCACTTCACGGCCTATTGAAGCACCTTTACCTGGAACAGGATAATAGGTCACCTGAAGGTTGTAGAGTCCCGCCTGCTGTACATTAAAAGTCCAGGTTAACGATCCATCTTCATTATTCCATAGCAAGACATTTGGCCGCCCACCTACGGTAGCGACGCAGTAGCCTTGTTTTGCGGAGGTTGCGTTGATGTCACGCGTACACATCGTGACATTACCGAACTCAGGATTCGCCTGGAGTAGACTCACTGGCAAGTTCGTTATTCCAGGTTGCGCCGGTACGCACTGCTGCTCAGCGCTCAATGACAAAACGTTGCCCGTAGCCTGCTCTACGCTCAGCTCTGCTTTGGAAGGGCTGCTGCAGTAACTTCCTCCGGACGATTCCGCGTATTTCAACGTCGGGATATTGATCGTCTGGGTAGCATTCTTGTAGCCATCTTTTTTCCACTGCGCTAAGACATCGCTGTAGTAAGGCTCCTCTGGCCCGTAGGTGAGGCTGAGCCCCGCTTCCGTCGCAGTGCCCGTATTTTTTGCTTGCGTACCAGTGGCAGCAGTAGTACTTTTTGCAGGGGGAGATGGCGTCGGGGTGGCGCTGCCGATGCCAACGCTCGTTTGAGCAAAAGCTGGCGATGCCGGTGAAAAGGCCGGCACGAGAGCTGTAGTCACGAGAAGCCAGAATAGGAGGAAGCCATGAGCGAAAGAGCGCCAAAAACCCTGGAGATCTCGCCAAATTCTTCGCCTGCTCTGGTGATGTCGCTGAAATAGCACTATCAGCGGGACTACGAGCGACAAGAGCAGAGCTGCACTCACCGTGCGTACTATGAGCACACTTCCACCTCCTCTCCTGGGCTCCGGGATCGCAATACATAGGCGTACCCAGAAGATAGACACGTCTGCGCCAGGCAGTTTTCTTTATCTTTATAAGGCACGCTAGGAACCACAATCTATGGATCGACTCTAAGAATGATCTACGCGTAATATATCGATGGTAGGAAAACGCGTGCATCGTGTCAAGTAAGCAAACACTCTTTTTAGGACTGAAGATGCCCTTCCCCTCGTGCTACACTGCCTCTTGCCTGGCTATTTTTGAGGAATCGTCATTGTGGAAAACCTGGGGTGGCAGACAGAAATTCATGAGAGAGATGAAATCTCTCTCCTCGTGCATCGCTCACGACTGGTGGGCTTAATGCCCCACGTCGTCAATTTTGGTGGTGGAAATACTTCCTGCAAAACAGTGCTCACGGATTATCGGGGGCGTTCTATTGAGGCGCTCGTTGTCAAGGCAAGCGGAGCGGACCTCGCGACGATCGATGCTGCCGGTTTTACGGCGTTGCGACTAGGTGACCTCCGGGCTTTAGCGACCAGAGCGGAAGTTCGTGATGAGGATCTCGTCGAGTATCTCCGGTTTGCTATGCTTGATCCACAATCACCCCTGCCGTCAATCGAGACAACGCTCCACGCGCTTTTGCCGTTCAAACACATCGACCATACGCATGCAGTTGTGGCTTTAGCTTTTTGTACGCTGGAACGTGGACGAGAGGTCGCCGAGCGCATATTTGGTCGACGCGTTGCCTGGGTTCCTTACGTACGCCCTGGTTTTGCTCTGGGGAAGCTCGCTGCTGAGGTTATGCGCGCGAATCCGGATGCTGAATTTCTCCTTTTGGAGAAGCATGGGTTGGTCACTTGGGGGGAAACGGCTGAGGCGTGCTACCAACGTACTGTGGGCGTTCTCGACGAGCTCAAGCGGGCGGTTGCGCGCGCGCTCATCGCGCGCGACCCTTTTGCTGCTCCTACTGCGGAATTGGTACGAGACCATCAAGAACGCTTCTATACGATCCTACCCATCCTGCGAGGAGCGCTGCATTTTGATCAGTACAAGATACTTGTATATGATGAGAGCCAAGCAGTGCGGCAGTTTCTGGCCAGTGCAGGTGCACGCGAACTTGCTGCGCGGGGAAGTGCCACTCCCGACTATGTGCTCTACACAGGTCCCTTCCCCTTGTGGCTGGATGGCCTGGCGACATTACCACTCTCGGAATTATCGAGCGCTCTACACCAGGCCGTTGCCCGTCACCGCCAAGCCTATACGGAGTACTTTACAGCGCATGCTGCTGCGGAAGAAACGATGATCGATCCAAACCCGCAGCTTATTTTGCTGCCAGGCCTTGGGATCATCGCCGCTGGTCAAGATCTCCACAGTGCTCGTGTAGCTCTGGAAAACTATCGCCAGACTATCGAAGTCATGCGGGCGGCCGAAGCACTTGATCACTATTCAACACTCTCACCGGCTCAGACTTTTGCCATCGAATACTGGCCTCTCGAGAGGGCAAAGCTTCAGCAGCGCACCGCACGTGCTGAGCTAGCTGGACAAGTCGCCGTGATCACTGGAGGTGCATCCGGTATCGGCCGGACTACAGCACACCGGCTCGCAGTCGCAGGGGCGCATGTAGTCATTCTCGATCGCGATGCGGTAGCAGCGGGGGAAGTAGCACAGGCGATCAACAAACAGTACGGAGATGGACGCGGACTGGCTATTGCCTGCGATGTAACGAGCGAAGAGGCCATCGATGGTGGTTTCTCAAAAACGATTCTCCAGTATGGAGGGGTCGATATCGTCGTTCCCAATGCCGGACTGGCTGCGTCTCACAGTATCGAAGAAACGACCCTAGGAGAATGGCAACAACTTCACGATGTGATGGTTACCGGTTATTTTCTCACTGCGCGTTCAGCATTTCGCGTACTGCGCCAGCAAGGTACCGGGGGCGCCATCGTATTCGTATCATCAAAGAATGGTCTTTCGGCGGCAAAGAACGTACTGGCCTATGCCACTGCCAAAGCTGCAGAACTGCAAATGACGCGCTGCTTAGCAGAGGAGGGCGGTAGTGCAGGTATTCGGGTCAACGCCGTTGCTCCGGATGCAGTTTTCCGTGGGTCAACAATCTGGAATCCTCAGTGGCGGGAGGAGCGTGCACGCTCGCACGGCGTAGCGCTTGAAAATCTGGAAGAATACTACCGACAACGATCTGTCTTGAAGGTGAATGTCTTCCCCGAAGATGTCGCTGAGGCTATCCTATTTCTCTGTTCGAAACGATCAGCGAAGACTACAGGCTGCACGGTCACTGTAGATGGAGGGGTAACCACAGCGTATCCACGCTAGCTGGAGGTTTCTAAAAAACAGGCACTTCTTTTGCTACAGAAGGGTGTGTACTAGGTAGTGGTAAGCCTGCTATCTTGAGCGATGGCTCCATAGCACGCGAGATTTTTAAGGATAGAGAGACAGCGATGGTTGAGATAGGACAACGAGCTCCTGATTTTGAACTCACGGATACCGCGGGCAATCCGGTGAAACTCTCGGACTTCCGAGGCAAGCCCGTAGCGCTCTTTTTCTTCCCTATGGCTTTTACAGGGGTCTGCGAGCGACAGCTCAGTACACACCAGCAGCGTCTCAGTGAATTTCAAGCACTCGGAGCACAGATCATCGCTATCAGCGCTGATCAATCAGCCTCCCAGCGAGAGTTTGCTAGTCATTGCGGAGTGAATAGCTTCCCTATACTGAGCGATGCTCGCCATAAGGTCATCCAGGCATACGGAGTTTATCGAGAGACGGGTCCCGTCAATGAGCGCGCTACCTTCATCATCGACAAGAATGGCACTATCGTCTACAAGTTCATCGAAGAGAGTCCGGGTAACTGGCAGGGTGTAGACGTCGAGCTTGAACAACTGCGTAAGCTCTAAGAGGCCTAGCATTGCGCTTACCGCGGCAATGCCGTCAACCCCTTTTCGATAGAGGTAGCATCTTTTGTACGCCGCATTATTGAAAACGCAACGAGGGGGCGCGCTTTGGTAGTTTTGCAAGGGACACAGCGTGTCAATAATCGTGGTCATCTGGAGGTGGGTGGTTGCGATGCGACAGAGCTCGCAGCAGCGTTTGGCACGCCGCTCTACGTTGTCGATGAGGTGGAGCTGCGGCGACGCTGCCGTAGGTATCGACAGGCTCTTCACGCTTCCTATTCCAATAGCTCTGTTGCTTTTGCAGGAAAGGCGCTCTTGAACCTTGCGATTGCGCGTATTGTGGCGGAAGAAAACCTCGAGCTCGATGTTGCCTCAGGCGGAGAGCTCTATACAGCGCTCCAGGCAGGATTTCCTGTGCAGCGTATCACTCTTCATGGCAACTTCAAGCTCGATGAAGAACTGCGTCTAGCGCTTCGTCATGGTGTCGGTCGCATCGGCATCGATTCGCTCGATGAAATTGAGCGCCTCGCCCGTCTGAGCGAAGAGATGCATTGCTCACCACGCGTGACCTTACGTGTTGCGCCTGGTGTTGACCCGCACACGCACGGCAAGATCAGTACGGGGCAAGATGACACGAAGTTCGGCTTGAATATCAGTAATGGAGCAGCAAGGGCGGGAATCCAGGCTATTCTCCGGCACCCCCACCTGCAGTTGGCAGGATTTCATTGTCACGTTGGGTCGCAGCTCCTCGATACGGAAGCTCACGAAGCCGCTGCGGACATAGTGTGTCGGTTTGCAGCGAGTATGCAGGAACGATATGGCATGAGGGTTCAAGAGATCATCCTAGGAGGTGGCTTGGGAATCCAATATCTTCCCGGGCAGCAGCCGCCTTCGATAGAGCGTTTTGCGGATAGTATCTGTGATACTTTCCGGAGGTCGTGTCAGAATATGGGCCTCGGTGAGCCGCATTTGGGGGTTGAGCCTGGCCGCTCGATTGCTGGGGAAGCAGGACTTACGCTGTACACGATCGGTCCGGTGAAGCGCGTGCCGATCAGGGAGGTCCCTGGAGAGCGCTGGTACGTCGCAGTCGATGGAGGATTGTCGGATAATCCGCGTCCGTTGATGTACGATGCGCTCTATCAGACGCTGCTGGCAAATCGAGCCGCCGAAATGCCAACGATAACGGTACGAGTTTCCGGCCGCCACTGCGAAACTGATACGCTGCTGCCCGCGGTTGAGCTTCCTGAACCTCACCCCGGCGATATCCTGGCAGTGCTGGCCACCGGCGCCTATAACGCTTCTATGGCCAGCAACTACAATCGTTTCCCGCGTCCCGCTATGGTGCTCGCTAATGAAGGGAACGCTGAGCTGATTACACGCCGTGAGACGTTCGAAGATCTCTTGAAGCTGGATCTCATCCCTGAACGGCTCCGTCAAAAGGCGATAGCATCGCAAGGATGCGATAAAGGTGAGTAATGATGTTACGCGAACTATTGCCTTCGGCAGGTGAATATCCTGGCGATCCGGCTGATGTTTACGATCAGATTACTTTTCCTACCTTGCCAGAGCGGCCGTACATCTTTGCCAACATGGTTTCCAGTTTGGATGGGAAAGCTCAGGTCAACGGTGCCGCCGCCGGTCTTGGCAGCGCGCTTGACCAGGAGATCATGTCTCATCTGCGTAGTCTGGCCGATGGTATTCTAGAAGGCGCTGGAACAGTCCGTGCCGATCGGATCTACCGCTATTTCCCTGACCATCTCCTCCAACTTCGCCGGCGCCGAGGCCAGAAAGAGCATCCTCGCTGGATGGTGGTTACTCATTCGGGTCAGGTACCTTATGACAGCGCCATCTTTCGTCTTCCTGAAGATCCTGCTCTGGTGCTCACGCCGAGAGCGTCAGAGGTAACGCAGAACGTCGTTCGGGCCGGTGGTCGCTGTGAGGTAGTTTCGATTCCCAGCGATGGTTCGCTCCACGAGGCGCTGGCCATCCTACGCCAGCGCTATCAGATCCGCTGGTTGCTTACCGAAGGGGGGCCCCATTTCTTATACAGCCTGATGAAGCAGCGGGTACTCGATGAGCTCTTCTTGACATTAGCGCCAAAAGTTATCGCCGGTGAAGGAATGACCATCGTTGAAGGGGCGCTACTGTCGCCCACCCCCCAGATACGAACTGAGATACTCAATCTCTACGAACACGACAGCGAACTCTTCGTTCGCTGTCGATTATGTTACCAATAGTATAGTAGCCTCATAGCGAAGGCTGCGGGGAAACGTCATCGAGGCACTGCCCGCGGATCGGGCACAGAGCCGCCTGGCCAGTGCGCTTCATCGTCGTCGAAGAACTCCTTCTTCCAGATAGGAACAATTTCTTTTAGGCGATCGATGCCGAAATGGCAGGCGGCAAACGCTTCAGGGCGATGGGGAGCAGATACTGCCACAATGACACTTACTTCACCGATCGCTAGATGGCCGAGACGGTGAGCCATAGCGATGCGCACGGCGGGCCACTGGCCTTCCACTTCTCTTGCTACCTGGCTCAACTGTTCGAGTGCCATTTCAGGATAGGCTTGGTAGTCGAGCGCCTGCACGCTACGTCCCTCAGAATGGTTGCGCACGATACCATTAAAGACGACGAGCCCACCGTCGCTCGGCCGGCGGATCGAGGCTACGAGACGATCGACGCTCAGTGGATCGTGGGTGAGTTCGATGATGCCAGCGCCGCCACTCACTGGAGGAAGCAATGCAAGCTCGTCGCCGTCACTGAGAATGGCGTCTGGCTGGGTGAAAACGCGGTTACGGGCAATTGCTACAGAGTGCTTGATGTGCTCCAAAGCCGGCCAATGCGTGACGCAAGCTGTCCATGCATCTTGCACTGAGCTACCGTCAACGAGCTGCAGCTCTTCTTCGGCACAGCCAGTCAACTCTCGCAGCGAAGCAAACAGGCGTACCCGTACGTGCACCGCTTGACTCCTCTCTTTTCTGCCTTGAAGTGTACGTGCGAGCAGAGGAGCACGTCGAGTTATTTCTACCAGACATATCTCAGCAGCTCACACTCGCCTGGCTGCCATTTGTTCGGGTAGACTGTTGTGAGAGTTGGAACACTTGTACGATAACAGTTGTAGATTATACGAGACTTGTCATGGCATTTGATGTCCGAGCGCTCAGTAGCCAAATTGCATCGATGGCGGTGTATCTCGCTCACCAAGAGCCGGATCGCCAGCAGCGACGTCAAGCCGCTATGCGGGCGTGGGAGGCAACGAGCGACGAGTGGCAGAAAGCGAGCTCTACCATTGAGCAGAGCTCTTTGGGGTTCATTACCGCGCTCCCACTCGAGGATCCACGCCTCTCCTTCCCACCGTCTTCGGTCCCGGCAGAGTACCACGTCGTGGCAACTGATGGATCGCAAATCGAGCCTGAGCGGCATGGCATTGCTCCGTACATCGTTCTCAATGTGGGGTGGGCGCATCTGCGATACGGATCTACGTCCGAAGCGCGGTTTGGCTCGGAACCAACCGTGCGCTATCGTACCGAGGACCTCGAGTTCACTCTCGAGGGACGGCGCGTACCGATTCAGGAAGAGTTGCTAGCAACGTTACGCACCGCCTTTGAGCGCCGGAAGCTCGCTGATCTGTTGGAGAATCTCGACACTTCGGTCCCCTGTCTCGGGCTTGTTGATGGCTCGCTCCTCGATCTCAACTTGAGCAACCGCCGCGAAGAAATCCCTGAAGCGCTCATTGAGGATCTGCACACGCAACTCAGCCGTATCCGCTGTAGCGGCCACGTGCTGGTCGGCTATATCAGCCGGCCAGCCAGCCGGGAAGTTGTGAACTTTGCGCGCTGGAGCGAGTGTTCCGATCGGCCGGTCATGGCATGCCGGCGGTGCTCGTCGCTACAGCGGTACGGACAGCGTGCGTGCGGGGCGCTCGATGGTTTTCTCGACGCTGATCTGCTTTTACCAAGGTTGCCGCTCTACCACCGCTCGACTATATTCCGGTCGTTGCAGCGCGTTCAGCAGTATTACGGAGAGCATCGTATCTACTGTTTTTATCTCAATGTGGGTACAGAACTGGCGCGTGTGGAAATCCCGGAATGGGTAGCTCTTGATAGCGCGCGGTTGGCTCTGGTCCACGCCCTTGTAGCTGATCAATGCCGCCGAGGTAGCTATCGCCAGCGAGTGCTTGGCTATCCGCCAGCGCTGATCGAGGCTCACGAACAGGCGGTGGTTTCTGCTGAAGATCGCCGATTGTTCGCTGCTCTACTCGAGCGCCAGATGACTCAAGCGGGTCTCCATCTGGTAACTTCGGCGAAGGCGCTGAGCAAACAGTGGAGAGCCATTTGACATGATCCCCGAAGAAGAGGGCGAGTAGTGAGCGCTACGATCCGCGAAGAACGAATTGGCGAAGTGGTTGCTGCCAGTACGTACGAATTTATCGCAGAAACCGTGGAGCTCCATGCCTCCCCTCCGTTCGGGAGCTTCGTCAAAGTCATCGAGCCTCATCGTCCAACGATCTACGCACTGGTGGCTTATGTAGAAACCGGCGGTCTCGACTCTTCTCGCCATGTTTTCGCCCGTGCCCAGCCACCGCACCTTGTTGATGCTCAAGTTGGA
>JAMDCW010000072.1:10091-10731 GCA_023489405.1 Chloroflexota bacterium | reverse complement strand
GGCAAGTGCATGTTGAGAGTAGCCCGGGGAGCGGGACGACGATGCGCTTTACTTTGCCGGTGTACCGAGCTGAACAGACAGTGGAAGAGCACATAGCCAAGGAATCTGGGAAGACGGTGCCGCAAAGCAATGCGCAGAAAGCTAAGCTAGCTGCTGCCGGATCGCATCCAGATCGCGCTTCTTGAAATAGAGGGCGCGAGGTCGACCGATCATGCGATAAGCGGGCAACTGCCTCGTCACCACAAGATGGTAGAGTGCTGGGCGAAAGGTACCGAGATAGTGGACCGCGTCGCTCAGGCTGAGCATTGCCTCGGCTTCGTTTTCATCGTCAGGAAGAAGACTGAAGTCCATTGCGCTCCTCTCTCACGTCTGGTTCACATTACGGAAATGCTTACAAGAAGAGTACCATGGTAGTTTACTGCGTCTTTAGAAAGCATTCTACCATGGATCCAGCTTCGGTGAAGCATAGCGTAGAACATCCGAAGGATGGGGCAAGGTTGTGCCGGGTAGCCATTGTAGGTATAACTGGCGTCGGGAAGACCAGTCTGGCAAAGCGGCTTGCCGCAACGTTAGGCGTCACGCACGTCGAGCTTGACGCGTTGTACTGGTGTCTTCCTGGGTGGCGGAAGCCGCCACGGGA
>JAMDCW010000072.1:0-10081 GCA_023489405.1 Chloroflexota bacterium | reverse complement strand
TGTGCGCGGTCTCGTGTGGGAGCAGGCGGATCTCATCGTATGGCTCGACTATTCGCTGTTCACCATTATTCTCCGGCTATTGAAGCGGACGTTACGCCGCTGTCGAACCGGCGAGCTCCTCTGGAATACGCAGCGGGAACGACTGAGGGGGCAGTTTCTCACGGCCGATTCGCTGCTGTTCTATGCGGTGCGAACCTATCACAAGCGGCGGCGGCGGTACGGCACATACTGGGAACAGTCGTTGCTCGGAGGGACACCATGGGTGCGGTTGTGCACGCCGGCGGCGACAGCGGTATGGCTAGAATGTATGGAGCGGGCAACGGGAATCGAACCCGTGCGTTCAGCTTGGGAAGCTGACATGCCACCACAACATCTTGCCCGCCAGCGCTGAGCAGTATAGCACAGGGGCGCGATTGGTGTCGAGGGAGACGAAAGGCCTAGGGCTCTCGCACGTACCTGCGACACTTAGAGAAGTGCCGGCTGTTCGACGCGCAGGAAGTCGTCGCGGCCGGTGCTTTCCAAGACAATTGACAGGCTGTCACAGACAAGGGTGCTGACGGAGGCATTGCCGATAGCCAGGGTCGTTGCTTGAGCCCAGGTGTAGCGCCCGCTCGCGGCGGCGATGAGCTGCTGAATGGGTGAGGCGTGAGAAACGACGACGATGCCATCTTCAGGGCTGTGGTGGGAGCTTAGCCAGTGGAAGAGGCGCTGCATGCGCTCGTGCACCTGCTCTGCGGTCTCTGGAAGCGGCAACCATCCTTCTTCAGAGATATCTTCGGCGATAGGCAGATCAGGGTAGCGCTCTTCGAGTGCCGAGCGTGAAGGCGGTATCCAGCCGGGCGGACGGACGGCGTGGTGCTCGTGGGCGCTAGGGAGGAGCTTGAGTGGCAGCTTGAGGCTGGCAGCGATACGGCGAGCGGTGGTGATCGTACGCCGATACGGACTGGAGTAGAGGGTGGTGATGGGGAGAGCAGCAAGAAACTGAGCGACCAGGAAGGCTTGTTCCTCACCGTAGGGTGTCAGGGTGCAATCCGCTCCGGCTGCAGAGTTGACATTGCCTTCCGACTGTCCATGACGGACCAAGTAGAGTCTCATCGCCTCGCTGTTCTCCTCTAAGCTCAATCGCAGAGTCCACAGGTGCACCGTCTTTGCTACGGCAACGCCGACAGTGTACCAGGGCAGTATAGGCGACAGGCTATGTTAGGAGTTGCCGATGATGATTCCTGCGGCGAAGACGAGCCCTCCACCAACGACTACTTGGATCACCGAACGGAGGAAGGAGCTGGCGAAGAAACGATAGCGGATGAAGGCGATGACGACGAGCTCGACGCCGACCACGGCACAAGCGAGGGCGAGCGCCAAGAAGTAGGAGGAGAGGAGGAAAGGAAGGGAGTGGAAAATACCGCCAAAGAAGGTCATTATTCCGGTGATGCTACCGCGCTTGAGGGGATGGCCGCGGCCAGTGAGCGTACCGTCATCGGAAAGGCCTTCGGAAAAGCCCATGCTGATGCCGGCGCCAACAGCCGCTGCCAGGCCGACGAGAAAGGCGGTATGAGACGTATGCGTAGCGAAGGCAGTTGCGAAAATCGGCGCGAGCGTGGAAACCGAGCCATCCATCAATCCGGCGAGGCCAGGCTGGATAACTTGGAGGACGAACTCTTGACTGTGGCCCCGGGCAGTCGATCGGGAATCAACGTTCTGAACGGCACGGCTAGCATCCACTAGGGGTACGCCTTTCTCTTGTCCTTTGGGAATTGGGCAATCCTATGGGCTTTGTCTGTGCACACGTAGCGCAGTAACCTTCGAGGACGATTCGCTGGTTCGTGACGACGAAGCCGTTGATGTGTTCCGGAGTCTTCACATCGAGAAGCTCCAGTGGGCAATCCTGGAAGGCGCCACATCGGATACAGCGCAGGTGAGCATGCGGTGCTGTGTCTGGGTCGTAGCGGGTAAGGCCATCGCCACTATCGACAGTATCAAGCTCACCGAGCTCGACGAGCTCGTTCAGAATTTTGTAGACGGTTCCGAGGGAAAGTGTCGGAAGCTCATGGCGAAGTGTCTCGTAGAGCTCTTCGGCTGTGGGATGGTTTGTGGCACTCCCAAGCACTCTAAATAAGAAGAGGCGCTGAGGGGTGACTTTACCCCCGGTGGCTCGCAAACGTTCGATAAGGTCCTGAATACTTTTCATCAGTCATTCTTTTCTAAGAATTATTATCCATTCGTAGGTGCTCTTTGTCAAGGGAGATAATGGGGGGTAAGATGGCGGCAGCCTACGACCCAAACATTGGAAAGAGATGAGAAGGGGCGAAGACCCACGTTCAGACGTGCTGGATCTATTGCTGTCGGGAGCAAGTGTCACTCGGCGGGATAATCCCTGGATTCTGTACGGAGAGGGCTAGGGCAACACCAATGGCTGGTTGACGTAGATATGGTCTTGACCATTGAGGATGCCTTGACCTTCATGGATGATGCCAGCGTAGAAGGTCAGCGTGCCGTGATAGTTTTGGGGAATTTTGATGTAGCCGGTAACCACGCGGGAGTGACGTGGTGGAAGAGGGGCGCCGATACTCCAGCGGAAGGGGTAGGGAGGCGCTAAGGTATTCGGGCGTTGAGAGAAACTGATGCCGATGCTGTAGGTGCCCGCCCGTCCGAATGCCTGTTCCCCCCATCCGGGGCCGAAGGGTGGTCCTTGGAGATAGCTTGCTTCGAGGGAGCCATAGACGAAGCCAGGTTGTGGAGCAGGGGGTTCATTGTCGCCGTAGAGTACGGCGTAACCGTAGTTATAGATGCGCACCTGAACTTCGATGAGGCGCTGCTGGCCTTTCTCAATTGCTTGAGCGCGGACTTCTTCGATGCGAGCGGCGGCGATGCCACTATCTTTGATCTGCAGCTTGCCAGAGGTCTGGCTCACATTACCCGCTGCATCTCTGGCAACGATGAACCACTGGTACGATCCGTCGGGGACATACTGTTCCGGGCCGATCTGGCCGGTCCAAGTTGCCTGATTGGGACCGGCTTGTTCGGGCTCCTGGTAGAGAACATCATAGGACTGAGGGTGGGGGCTGCTTTGAGGTCCGACGGTATAGATGGTGACATTGGCCGGCTTCGACAGATTGAAGGTAAAGGTCGCGGTGTCGCTGCCGAGATTACCGTTGGGGTGGAAAAGCTCCGGGAAGACGTGGGCACTCATGATCTTAGGGGGAGTGGTATCGGCATTAGTAATGTTCAACGTGGCAGTCGCCTGATCGAGCGCTGCTCGGGTATTCGTGTCGGTGACGAGGACAGTGAATGTATAGGTGCCATTGGGAAGGACATGGTTATTGTAGGCACCATTGAAGACAAGAGCGTAGTGACCTGCGGTGCGAGTCTGATGATCGCGCAGGAGATGAGAGGAGCCGTTGAGGCCCTTGAAGGAGATGGTGACATCGGCGCGGCGATGGAGGGTGTAGAAGAGATCTGTCGAGGGATCGGTGGAATGGCCGTTGGGGGAGATCGTCGTCTTGGAAAAGCCCACACCGGTAAGGACCTGGCTGTGTCCACAGCTTGCCAGTGGCAGTATGAGAAGAGGGAGCAGAAGCAACCAGAGAAATCGCCTCAAAGATGATACTCCCTCATCGTCTTTGTCCATCCCTAGGCAATGCTACCACCGATGATGTTCCGGCCACACGTGGCGAGCAGTAAAGGCGAGCGGGAACCCACCGGGCTACGGGTAGTATGGGGCCTGCAGAGAAGACGGAGAGGAGAGCGGAGATAAGCAGTGAAGGGTGAAGCCGTAGCAGAAGCGCTGTTGACTGCAGCGAGGCGCGTTCTGCCATTCCTGCCGTTGAAGGTGACTCAGCGGTTTGGGCGTATGTTGGGGAGTGCCGTCTATGCAACGCGCCCGGATATGCGAGCAATTGTCTGCCACAATTTGAGCTGCTTATTGGAGCAGCCTTCAACGGCGCCTATGGTGCAGCGTGCGGCACGCGGCGCCTTTCAGACGCTGCTGCTCAACTACGTCGATATGATACATACGTCTCGATTTAGCCCGACAGAGATGTTCAAGGCTACGGAAGCCGTGGGATTCGAGCGGTTGGTCGAGGCTCAAGCTGGAGGTCGGGGTGTAGTAATAGCGACGGCGCATCTGGGGAGCATCGACCAAGGTGGGCAAGCTTTGGTGGTACGTGGGGCGCGGTGCGCGGTCCTCACCGAGCATATCACTCCGGAATGGTTATTCCGGTTCTTTGTGCAGGAACGCCAGCGATTCGGCGGTAAGGTTATTACACTCGATGAAGCCGTAGTGCCGCACATTCAGCAAGCACTCCGCGAAGGGTATGCTGTGGGGGTTGCGTGTGATTGGGATTTACAAGGCACAGGTATTCCAGTAACAGTGCCTCCACTACGCCATGCTCTACGCATTCCTTTGGGAATTTCATTGCTTGCGCTACGCCAGCAATGTCCTATCGTCCCCATCTGGGCGGAACGACTGAGTGATGGCCGGACGCGGGTTTCTGTGAAGGAGCCATTCATTCCGGAGGCAACGGTGAGCGCGCGATCAGCCATCCGGCAGTCCTCGGAGCGGATCGCGTACCAGCTTATTGCTGAACTCCGCAGACGTCCGCATCAGTGGGTATTGTTCCATCGCGTGTGGGAGGATGACCCGTGACCGTGCAGGCATCGGGGCACACAGGTGCTTGTAGATGGCAGCGAACAGGATGGCATGCGGCAGCGCTCGCGGTGCTGCTTCTTGCCGTCCTTTGCTATTTCCGGCAGCTTCTCTTTCCTGGACCGTGGCAGCGCCAATACATTGCGGATAGCGACTTCAGCCAGCAGTTCTTTCCATTTCAGCGGTTCATCGCGAACGAGTGGCAGCATGGGCGGCTGCCGGTATGGAATCCCTATACCTTTGGCGGCTATCCGCAACTGGCGGATCCGCAGAGTGGCGTGTTTTATCCACTCAATGTCGTCTTCAATCTGCTCATTGCTCGACCAGATCTGACGTACATGCAACTGGAGTGGCGGGCGGTAGTGAGCTATTTCCTGGGAGGGGTATTTGCCTATCTCTTATTTCTACGGATGAGCCAGTCGGTTCCAGGAGCGCTCCTCGGCGCGCTGGCGTGGACACTGGGAGGGTTCTTGACGTCATACCCGTTGCCGCAGCTTCCAATACTCGAGACGGTCATCTGGCTGCCGCTCGTCCTGCTTGCTGTCGATGTGACATTGAGCCGTTCGCCTTGGAATGTCGCGGCGGCGAGTCTAGCAGGGGTCGCTGGTGGCTGTATGGTGCTGGCAGGACACGCCCAGACGGTGTTGCTTGGAGGGTATGCGACGTTTGGATATGCGCTCATCCGTCTACCTCGCCGGAAGGGAAGCACACTGCCGGCGTTAGGACGATTGGTCCTAGCGGGCGTGATCGCCGGCAGCATCGCGGGCATGCAGGTGCTACCGAGCTGGTTTTTCCTGCAAGAGAGCACACGGGAACATCTCTCCTACGCGGCGGCGAGCGGCGGATATCAGTGGAGTGATTTTGGGGGATTGCTTCTGCCTGGAGGAATCTTTCAACGTACGTTCTACATCGGCGTGCTGCCACTGGTGTGCGCCGCTCTCGCGATGCGCCGGCGAGCGGCGTGGCCGTGGCTTACCATCGGCGGCATTGCAGCGGTGGTGGCTCTTGGTGGGCACACACCGCTATTTGCCGTACTCTATCGTCTTGCCCCCGGCTTTGCGAGTTTTCGCGACCAAGAGCGTGCGGCTTTCGTCACTGCGCTGGCGCTGGCAGCACTGGCGGCGCTTGGAGCCAGCGAAGTCTTTTCGCGGGCGAAGCGTGATACGCATGGTATCGACTTCGTGCTGGCCTTATTGCTGGTTATTATCCCGAGCAGCGTTGCTGCGGCGCTCCTTTTCCCACGAGGCTCAACTCCCTTCAGCTCGGTGCAGGCCATGCCGCTGGGGCTTAACCTCATCACCGCGGCACTCCTTCTTGCGAGCAGCGGCATGCTCGTTGCGCTGACGGTGTCTCATCGACTTTCTCGCGCCGTAGCAATTGCGAGCGCGGTCTTCGTGACTGTTGTCAACCTGCAAGCAGCCGGCGCTCAATTGAGCCGTTCTCCAGTGGTACCGGCCCCGCAGAACAGTGTTGCTAGCGCGTTACGCTGGATTCGCCAGCAGCAAGGTGTCTATCGTGTTGGAAACAGTAGTGACGGTGCGATCAATCACAACACCAATCTGCTCTACGGCGTCGCCGGGACGATGGGTGATTCACCGATCGAACTGTTGCGGAGTGCCAAGCTTTTAGGGGCGTCGAATGGCTACCTCATCGATCAGTTGATGGCGGTCCGTTATGTCGTGTCTCATCAGAAGCTGGGTACAGGATTCCGGCTTGTTCGTCGAAGTGGCGATGTCTCCGTCTATGCCCTGACGTATGGTTTGCCGCCAGCATGGGCTGTCGATAGCGTGGAGATGGCGGGTTCAATGCAGGAAGCTTTGACGAAGACGTTAGCGCTCACACAGCCTGGAGCGCTGGCGATTGTGGAGGGGATGAGGCCGCTGTCAAGCGTTTCCACGCCGCTCGTGCAACGGGAAGCATGGACGGCATGGACGGGTGACGCTGTAGCAGGGACGGTGTCGGTATCCGTTCCGGCGCTCCTCGTGGTCAGCTTGCCTTATTCGCGGGGGTGGACTGCTGAGGTAGATGGCCGGCGCGTACACACCTATCCGGTCGATACGGCGCTGATCGGGATACGTCTCGCAAGAGGACGTCACACGATAGCGCTGCGTTATCACCAACGGGGATTGCGCCGAGGGCTGCTGAGCGGCGGCGGTGGGATAGCCCTCAGCATCGTGGTTATGGTGGTGGGAGTGCGCCGGGTGCGGCGGACTGGGTGAGCGCTCGGGCTAAGACGTAGGCGAGGCAAGCGAGTGTTCCTTGCTGCTGGAACTGGCCCTGGGTGATCAGCGCTGGAATTGCTGCTTGTGGCAGGAGAAGGATCTGGTGTTCTTCAAGATCGCCAGAGCTGGGCTGCTGGTGGAGATGGGCACCTGTTGCGAGAAAGAAGTGGCCAGCACCATTCCCGCGATTGCCATCGACAATGGCAGAACCAAACTTGAGCCAGTTTTGGCTTAGATAGCCAGTTTCTTCGAGGAGCTCACGTTGAGCAGCAGCTAGGGGATCTTCACCGTCTTCGAGATAGCCAGCGGGAAGCTGTAAATCTTCTTGATGGAGGGCGTATTTGTATCCTTTGAGGGCGAGCAGCTCGCTGGCAGCGGTGAGGGCACAGATAACGACAAAATCGCGGGATTCGACTTGGTAGTAATCGTGGATACGCTGACCATTGGGTAACAGGAGGGCATCCTGGTAGATACGCAGCCAGGGGGATCGATCGAGCAACAGTTGACGATCCAAACGAGTCCACTTCCTCATTTCTGCCCCTTCCTCACATTTCGCCAGTGTTTTCTCCTGATTGTGGAGTCTGGTATACCAGTGGCGCTAGGCAAATCGCGCGAAACCATATACTTTAAAAAGAGAGGACGTGGTCACAGAAACGCCGTGATGGTGGGAGACTAGTGTAACGTTGAGATATCGGAGTAGCGTCGTAAGTGCTACACTGCTCGTAGATGAGTAACGTGGTGGTTGCGGGACATGATCGTTGATGAAGGCCGGCGTTCCACGGCGCATGGCAGTTTTCTTCTCTTTTGGTGTCCTCAACTCCCGTAATGTAATGATCCTAAGGGGGAATGCGTGGAAAAGCGGGACCTTGTCATTCGTTTCGGCGGTGAGACGGGTGGAGGCTTGCAATCTGTCGGTCAGTTGGTGACGAAAGCAGCGGCGAGTGTCGGCTTTCGTGTGCTGACTTTTTACAGTCCACCGGCGGAGATCAAAGGTGGGCAAGCGGTCTTTGAAATCCGTCTGAGCAATCGCCAGCTTTATGCGCGTGGCGATGCAGTGGACGTCTTGTGGGTTTTCGATCAGGAGGGGTTTGAGAATAACATCCATGATTTGAAACCTGGTGGTCTTTTGCTCTTTGATCCTGCGGACATGGCTCAGCCGCCGACCGGCGAGTATCAAACACTGGCGGTACCGGTAACCGAAATTGCCAAGACGCGTTTGCGGTTTGAGCGCGGACGCAATGTCGTAGCCTTTGGCATGGCTGCCGCACTTTTCGATTTTCCTAAGGAGCCGCTCATCGACCTGCTGAAGCGGCAGTTCAAGCGGCATCTGGAATTGCTGCCGCAGAATGTGGCGGCGCTGGAAGCCGGGGTTACGTGGGTCGAGGAGCACGTTGCGGATCGATCGCGGTACCGGCTGACGGGTGCGGAACCGGTGCCGGGAATTTTGGTATTGAGCGGAAACCAGAGCCTTTCGCTGGGGGCGCTGGCAGCCGGATGTCGCTTTCTCGCGGGATATCCTATCACGCCGGCATCGGACATTATGGAGTTTATGGCGGCGAATCTGCCCGCACTCGGTGGCACAGTGGTGCAGGCAGAAGATGAGATAGCGGCGATAGGCATGGTGCTGGGTGCGAGCTACGCCGGCAAGAAAGCGATGACATCGACTTCTGGTCCGGGGTTCAGCTTGATGATCGAAATGCTGGGTTTAGCCTCGATGGCGGAGCTGCCGTGCGTGATCGTCGATGCGCAGCGTGCCGGCCCATCGACCGGTATGCCAACACGGCATGAGCAAGGCGATCTCAACCTAGCGGTGTATGGAGGCCATGGGGAGGTACCGAAGCTCGTCTTCTCGCCAGTTTCTGTACGGGACTGTTTCTCTACGATCATTGAAGCGTTCAACTTTGCTGAGCGCTACCAGGTACCGGTGGTTATGCTCCAGGACACCGTGCTGGCGGTGCGGACGGAGAGTGTGGAACGGTTCAATCTCAAGGATGTTCATACAGAGTACCGCACGCTTTTCGACGGGGAGCATGCGGCAAGCATGGCTAGCTTGACCGTTTCGGGAAACGGCCACGGGAAGGATGAAGAGACCCAAGAGGGGGCAGCGAAGTACGCACGGTACCTGAGCACATCTGCTGGAGTTTCGCCCACGTCGATTCCCGGTATGCCGGGAGGAGAGTACACGGCGACCGGATTGGAGCACAATGAACTCGGGGCTTTACGCTACGATACCGCCACGCACTCAGCAATGACGGAAAAGCGCCACCGTAAGCTGGCGGCAGCGGCGGCGGAAGCACCAGCGCCGCTGCGTTACGGAAATCCGGAAGCGGAACTCGGCATCATTACGTGGGGATCGACGGCTGGGGTGGTTATCGAAACGATAGATCGGCTGCGTGAGCAGGGGATAGCGGTGGAGATGCTCGCGCCGCGGATGCTGTGGCCTATTCCTGATCATCAGGTTGGGGCGTTCATCCGGCGGAAGCGCCAGCTCATCGTAGCGGAAGTAAACTATTCGCAGCAGTATGCCACCATGCTGCGTGCGCGGTACGGCACACATTTGGAGAGCGTCACGACCTACGGAGGACAGCCATTCAAGGTTGAAGATTTGACGAGGGCAATCCTTAGAAAGGTTGCGATTCATGCCTGAATCTCATTCACTCACGGCAGAACGTCCATTGACCATTGACCAGTACCGCAGCTCGGCGAAACCGACGTGGTGCCCTGGCTGCGGGGACTTTGGTGTGCTCAATGCGGTACTGAACTTGCTCCGTATCAAGGGTTACCGCACGGAAGATGTGGTGATCGTTGCTGGCATTGGCTGTTCGAGTCGCTTTCCATTTTTCGTTGGCACCTATGGTTTTCACGGCGTACACGGCCGAGCGATTCCGATCGCAACGGGAGTCAAGCTGGCGAATCCGAAGCTGAAGGTGCTGGTGGTCGGTGGCGATGGAGATGCTTTTGCGATCGGTGGTAACCACTTCCTGCACGGGATGCGGCGCAATATCGATATCACGTACGTGATTATGGACAATGAGATTTACGGGCTAACAAAAGGGCAAACTTCACCGACGAGCAACGTTGGCTTCATTACTAAGAGTACGCCGAAGGGCAGCATCGATCGCCCGATCAACCCGCTGACGCTCTCCAAATGTGTGCCGTACCGCGCACGCAGCATGGTGGCATACTGCTGCGAATAGTTTACTTCCGCTACGAT
>JAMDCW010000120.1 GCA_023489405.1 Chloroflexota bacterium | reverse complement strand
TAGCGCGGAAGCCACGTGGCACCGTGATCAACACTTACGCTGCCGCGCCGACATGGAAAACTTCCGCCGGCGCATAGAGCAGCGCGCTGAAGAGCGAATTATGACACAGAAACGTGATCTCCTGCTTCGCCTCTTACCTGCACTCGATAATCTGGACCGCGCCATACTCCACGCGGAGCAGACTACTACTCCGGAAGGCCATACAGCTCTTCTCCAAGGTCTGCGCCTCACCTATTGGCAATTTCGGGAAGCGATCGAGGCTGAAGGCGTCACCGCTATGCAAACTATCGGCCGTCCCTTTGATCCTCACTGGCACGAAGCCATCGGCACCCAAGAATCATCCACGTACGCCGAAGGCACGGTGGTCGACGAAGTTCAGCGAGGCTACACCCTCGGCCAGGGCTTACTCCGTCCCGCTCGTGTCATCGTAGCAGCACTGCCTACACCCCAACACACCGAAGAATGAATCACGAGAGCCCTCTAAACATCAACAAAAATGGCGGAGGAGAATGAACAATGGTGGAATATCGGGATTACTACCAAACGCTCGGAGTGCCTCGCAAGGCAACTGACAAGGAGATTCGCGAAGCCTTCCGCCGGCTGGCTCGTAAGTACCATCCCGATGTCAATCCTGGCAATAAAACTGCAGAAGAAAAATTCAAACAAATCAATGAAGCCTATACCGTTCTCTCCGACCCGGAAAAACGCCGGAAATATGATGCTCTCGGAGCAAACTTCGAGCAGTTCAGTCATGCAAGCCAGCGGACAACGACGACTGCGGGTTCACGCCGTACCACCAACTCCCCCTTTGACCTCGGTGACCTTGGCGGCTCTCGTGGCACAGGCAGCAGCTTTGGCGGCTTCAGCGACTTCTTCGAGATGCTCTTCGATGACTCCCGCCGGCGGCGAACAACAACCGCGTCTTCCGCCACCGTTGAGCAGCCCCTCGAAATCACGCTTACCGAAGCCTTCGCTGGCGTCAAACGTCCCTTCGAAATCCCTATCGAGCAACCCTGCATCCTCTGTAACGGCACCGGTCACTATCGAGGAACGATCTGCTTTACCTGCAACGGTACCGGTAAAGTACGGCAAGCTCGCCGTGTTGAAGTCCAAGTCCCGGCAGGTGTCGCCGACGGTAGCCGTATTACCGCCCGCGTCGATGGCTTACCGGGAACCACGACCTTCGTCGTATCTGTGCTGCCCGACCCAACTTTTGAACGCAAGGGCGACGATCTCTACGTAGACGCCCCCGTACCGCTCACCACCGCTGTACTCGGCGGCGAAGCCTCCGTTACGGACCCGGGTGGCAAGCGCTACCTCGTCAAAGTGCCACCAGAAACAGAAAACGGCAGACGAATCGTTCTCCGCGGCTTGGGAATGCCCCGGGCCAACGGTACAGGACGTGGCGACATGCATGCCCGCATCGTCGTAACACTCCCTCGTCACCTCACCTCTCGCGAGAGAGAACTGTTCGAAGAACTGCGACGCTTACGTTCTAGTGCGAATGCTGCGAACGCTAGGGAATGACCAATGGCACACCGGATATATTCTTCCGAGAAGGAGCCCCAACCGCTCCTCGACGGCGGGCCTTCCGAAGCTGATCCTCCTCATTCCGGGTGCTTCGTCATCTCCGTAGCAGCCGAAATGCTTGGTGTCCATCCGCAAACATTACGGCACTACGAACGTCTAGGCTTGGTGATTCCCAGCCGTACCGATGGGAACATCCGCCTGTACTCCACCGCCGACATCGCTCGCTTGCACCGTATCCAACAGCTTATCAACCACCTCGGCGTCAATCTCGCCGGAGTCGAAGTCATCCTGCACATGCATGACCAGCTAGAACGCATGCAGCAAGCCTACGCGCAGCAGATCAACGCCTTGCGGGCAGAATACGAAGCCGAGATTCGACGTCTGAAAGCCGCTCTCGACCGCGTACTCCGCGAACGCGAACTCTAACCTCCCGCCTCATCATCCACACGTCCTCCAGAAGCCCGTGCAAATTACCGCTAACGGCTTCTCCCCGGTCTATCCTCTCACAAAGATCTCTCCATCATGGCTGCTTCTGGGATCGCTTCCTCCCTTGTGGCGCCCGTGACTGTTTCACCGAATGCTGTTGCTTCCTGGCAGCCTTTGCTGCCGCCGAAGCCTCTGCATCACGCTTCTGCTTCTCTTCCTCTTTCAAGATGTAGCGGTTTTCCTGCGGATCCCAACGCACCAGCTCGGGATCGGTGAGAAACATCAGCTCATCTGGAAGCTTCATCGTCGCAAAACTGTAGTTCATCATTGCTAGCCAGTAGTCATACTCCTCCGGAGACGCTCCTTGGAAAAGGAGCGTTATCAGCCAGTTGTCAGCATAGAGGATGTACGCTTTACGTTTACGAACGTTCTCTGCATCACGAAACGTGAAGATGCGCACAAAACGCACCATATTATTGATGACATCATCTTGCCGCTCTTCCACCTGGCAGTCTGGAAGCTGCGCTAGTCCCTCTTCAATACCCTCTCGCAATACCTCGAGATCTTCAGCAACGACATGGTGCGTCACATCCTCCACCCATCCCGAGAGATGGGTCTGCGGGTCATTCGTATCCGGTACGAACATCACGCCGTCTTTACCCTCGATGTCAAATCGAGCCCACGTAGAAGCGTAGCGAAAGCTGAACCGCCCCAACCTATCCCAATAGGTATCAACGCCATAGAAGCGGGGGGGCTGGCGTTGCTCCTGCTGCCCGGTCGTTTCTTGTATCACGAATATTCCTTCTTTCTCTGACGCCATCACATTATCGGCGATGTCTGGGCTTGCGAACGATAGGCTCCGTGTGCTGCTCGCAATGTAGCACCTTGAATTGCCACACGCTCCTCTAGTTCTCCAAGGTAGGAGATGAGCTCTTCGAGATTCTGCCGTGCCGGATCCTGGCGATGCTCATAGGGAAAAGCATTGCGCGTATAAAAACAGAGCGTACGGAACGGCGTCTCATGTCGCGCCGTTCGAGCAAGCTGCGCCTCGATGAGCGGGCGATGCCAGTTGCGCACGTTGTTCGCATCGATACATAAATCTGGCGCTCTTCCTCGCCATTCTTGGAGCGCATCGCTCGTCACTGGTAGCTCCCACAATGGGAGGTCTCCCGCATTCAAACGATCGTGGTCCGACGTATAGTGGGCATCCGGCAGCGCTCCCACCCAGAGTGCTCCCTCCTTGGCAATCCGCCGGCCCGGGTTGGATGCAGAACTCTGATGGAAGCCCAACGACGACAGCACCGCAAAGCTCTCATCATTAGCGGAGAACAGCGCTGGCCGTACACTCTGCGGCCGGGAGCCAACGACGTCCATAAACCGCTGCAAGGCATGGGTGCCTACGCGATGCTGGACATCGCGCGACAAGACTCCAAAATGCTTCGATACTTTGATGCCGTGCAACGACTGCGGATGAATCAATAGACCAAGCTCCACATGCTCAGCGGCAAGCTCCTCCAGCAACGGGCCATGGATCTCGGCGCACTCCGGTGTGAGAAACAGCGTCACCGGAAGGTTCGCATCGAGCAAAGCCGTACAGAATCCGCTGATGGCACGTGCACTCAGCTCCCAGGAACGCGGTCCAGGGGCCCGCGACGTCGCAGCCGGCAGACAATCCATCGTGAACACGACGTGGAACAGCGGCAACATCGTCTTTGGCTCCAGCTAGAAAATCACCGTGCGAAAGAGTTCCTGAAGAGACAACCCCACAGCACTGGCCCCTGCCAGCGGCAAAATGACATAATACCCGACCGTCGGGTGCCAATGTTCAGCAACCTGTTCCCGTAGCAATGCCTCAGCCCAGAGAACGACACCAAAAAGCGCACAGCCAATCACAATCGTCAATGTCGCCGCAATGGGCGTGGTAGAAGGAGTGGCGCCTACAAAAATGAGCACAAGGTCAAGTGACGTAATGCGCCACACCAAAAAGGCTCCATAGGACAGCAACACGACAACAAGGAGCTCGAGATAGGCGACGAAGTAGCGCCAAAAAGGGGGAGGCAACTGCTCTCGTTTCCGGGAACCAGAAATGGACTCCATGCCGCCAAAGCCCCCCATCGACCAATCAAGCTGCGATAGCACTGTCCCTCACACTAGTTTTTCCAAAAGCCCATCCGCTCAGGGAGCAGACGGCGCCTGTGTGCTCGGCTGGGCGGAAGGAGCAGCTTGAACATCCACAGGGAGCTGACTGAGGCGTGGCACGCCCTGCAACTTCAAGGTCTCGGCAAAATGGCAGGCCGCCCAGTGCTCTGGCGCCACCTTGCGCAACGGCGGGCGCTCCTGCTTGCAGATTTCCTGAGCATACGGACACCGCGGATGGAAGTAACAGCCCGAAGGCGGGTTCGCCGGACTTGGCACTTCCCCTGGCAGACGAATTGGCCGTGAACGGCGCCGGGGATCCGGTTTCGGTATAGCCGCCAGCAATGCCTCTGTGTAGGGCATCATCGGATGATGGTACAGCTCCTCTGTCGGAGCCATTTCCACAAGATATCCAACGTACATCACGGCGACACGATCGCAGATATGTTCAACGACACTGAGATCGTGGGCGATGAACAAATAGGTAAGGTCAAACTTCTTCTGAAGATCTTCCAGGAGGTTGAGCACCTGCGCCTGCACCGATACATCCAAAGCCGACACCGGCTCATCACAGATGACCAGCTTCGGATTCATCGCGAGTGCTCGCGCAATGCCGATACGCTGGCGCTGCCCTCCGCTGAACGCGTGAGGATAGCGGCTGGCGTGCTCCGGTCGCAATCCCACCACCGTCAACAGCTCGGCAATCCGATCTTGCAGCGCACGCCCGCTCAACATCTTATGGACAAGGAATGGCTCCGCAACAATACGTCCTACCGTCATGCGTGGATCGAGCGAAGAGAACGGATCTTGAAAGATCATCTGGATATTCGTCCACAGTTGACGTAACTGCCGTGGCGTCAGGTGCTCGATGTGCACCGGCCCCATTTGGGGGTCGTTGAACAGTACCTCTCCAGCCGTCGGTTCATACAGACGTACTGCCGTCCGCCCTGCGGTCGTCTTCCCACAACCCGACTCGCCAACGAGACCCAGCGTCTCCCCTGCTTTAATGTAAAAGTCAATACCGTCAACCGCTTTGACAGAGCCGACTACGCGCCGTAGTAAGCCACCGCGAATGGGGAAGTGCTTCTTCAAGCCACGAACCGCCAGAAGCGTATCCTCCGGCAACGGCTCTCCATCACCTATCGTCATCTCCGCTGTGCTCATCGCCTCACCCCAGTCTGCTCCTGCATGTCGTTCATCATTGTCCATTCCCGCCAATGCTATTGCTCACGCCACTAGGTACCGCTTGGTGATTGGCAAGATCGTTATAGAGATGGCAACGAACAAAGTGCTGAGGTGAGTCCGGCATATAGACAACATTAGGCATCGTCGTATCACAGATGCCCGGCATAAAGCTCGGACAGCGTGGATGGAAAGGACAGCCCGTCACCCGTGAGTAGGGGTCGGGAACCGATCCACGGATCACTTCGAGATGCTCTTTCCGGTTCGTGCCGAGCCTCGGAATAGACTTCAGGAGTGAGATGGTATACGGATGTTTCGGATCGTAGAAGATCTCCTCAACCGAGGCTTGCTCCACCACGCGCCCGAGATACATCACGGCAACCTCATCACACATCTGGGCGACGACTCCGAGATTGTGAGTGACGAACATGATCGACATCCCGATCTCCTGCTGCAGCTCGCGCATCAGATCCAAGATATTCGCCTCAGTCGTCACATCGAGAGCCGTGGTCGGCTCATCAGCAATCAAGAGGTCTGGCGTGCAGGAAAGCGCCATAGCAATCATAGCGCGCTGCCGCATGCCTCCACTCAGCTCGTGGGGGTAGTTGCTATAGATCCGCTCCGGATTCGGCATGCCCACCTTACGCAAGATGTCGATAGCGCGTTCTTTCGCTTCTTTGTGCTCCCCCGTCTGATGGAGCAACACCGCTTCAGAGATCTGATTGCCAACCGTATAGACGGGATTCAGCGAGGTCATCGGCTCCTGAAAAATCATGCTGATGCTCTTGCCGCGAATGTGGCGCATCTCCGGGCCCATCCGCTCATACTCCAAGAGATTCACAGGGGTCCGCGATTCACGCGATCGAAACCCAATCGTTCCACTCGTAACGACACCCGGGGGCGGAACAAGCTGCAAAATGGCAAGACCGGTCACACTCTTGCCACAGCCACTTTCCCCAACGACCCCAAGCGTCTTCCCGCGCGGAATCTCCAGGCTCACACCGTTCAGCGCGTACGTCACGCCAATGGAAGTCCGGAACTCGACGCGCAAATCTTCGACGCGCACAACGTAATCAGCAGTTGCCTGCGATTGGAGTGCCTGTGAAGCGGTGGGGACACTTGCCATGGCGTTTCACCCTCTCAGTTTAGCTTAAGGTTCTGCTCATTGTTCTAAAGAACCAGGGTCAGGAGTACGGGTCAACAGCGTCGCGGAAACCATCGGCGAGCAACTGGAAGCACGTTACCGCGAGGATAACGCAAACCGCTGGAATCATCAGCCACAAGTGGGACTCCACGACCGACACCTGTTGCGCATCGCGCAGCAGCACCCCCCAGCTCACTGCAGGAGGCAACATCCCTAACCCCAAGAAGCTCAGCGAGGTCTCCCCCAGAATAGTCGCCGGCACGGCGAGGGCAGCCACGACAATAATGTGGCTGAAAGCATTGGGAAGCATGTGCGTCAAGATAATCCGCCAGGAAGAGGCTCCTGCCAGTCGCGCCGCCATCGTGTAATCCAAAGTGCGGTAGGCCATCACTTTTCCGCGCACCTGGCGCCCTAAGCCTGTCCAGCCCAATATCGACAAGATGATCGTGATGAAGAAGTACCGCTTCGTGACCGACATATCGTGCGGCAGTGCCGCCGCAAAGGCCGCCCACAACGGCAGGGTCGGCATCGACATCAACAGCTCGATGAAGCGCTGAATCAGATTATCGACCGCTCCGCCAAAATATCCCGAGGCCGTTCCCAACACCGAGCCCAGCACCACCGAGATCGCAACCCCCACAAGGCCGATGCTCAGGGAGATCCGCGATCCCATGATCGTCCGCGAGAACACGTCACGTCCCTGGACATCTGCACCCCAAAGATAGAACCTCTGTCCCTTGGGCACTTCAAACAGATGAATATTCATCGGGATAACCCAGAGCAGCTTGTAAGAAAAGCCTGGTGCGAAGAACTGCAGCGGATACGAGTTGTTACAGTCAGTCGTATATACCCACGTGAAGTTCGACTTATTCAGCGTCTGTTTCACTCCACAGATCGCCAGATGACCGTTGATAATGTGCAACGCCGTAGGTGCGGCATACTGGCTGTTGGAATCGAGGTTATTGACGCTATATGGCGTGATGAAGGGTGCGAAGAGCGCAACCAGATAGAAGAGGATGAGGACGATGCCGCCGGTAACCGAGAGCTTATTCTCAAAGAACCGCCGGCGCATGAGCGTCCACTGCGAGAGACGCCCTACATCTCTAGTCGGTTCTAGTGCTGCAGCAGCTTCATCAGCAAATACGCCCGCATTCGATGCCACCGTCTCACTCCTCTCCCAGGAACCACAAATGGAGGTTATTCATAGCGGATACGCGGATCAACCCACGCCAAAAGCAAGTCAGCGAGCAGATTCCCCACAACCAGCAAAACGGAGAGCGCCATGAGGAACGTGATCGCTAAGTACATATCCTTGTTGATCAATGCGCTCACGTAGAGCGGACCAGTGGTGGGCAAATTGAGGACGATCGAAACAATGACCTCACCGGAAATCAAGCTAGGCAATAGCGTTCCCAGTGTCATGATCAGGGGGTGCAAGGCGTTGCGCACGGCATGCTTCCAGACGACAATCACTTCCCGTAATCCCTTGGCCCGCGCCGTCTGGACATACTGTTGATTGAGGACATCGAGCAGATTCGCCCGCATCACCCGCGTCGTCCATGCGGTTGCGCTGGCGGCGATGACAATGACCGGAATCCAGAGATGGCCAAGGAGATTTTGGATCTTCGCCCAGGTCCAAGGCGCATTCTGGTACTGTTGCGAGAACAGCCCGCCGATATCCGAGTGGAAGACCTTCGAAGCAAATACCAACAGGATGAGCGCGAGCAAGAAGTCGGGAACCGCGACGCCAATGAACTGCAGCAGCGTCACCGCATAGTCGGGAATGGTGTAGCGATGGGTCGCCGAATACACCCCCACCGGAATAGCAACCAGCCAGGTAAAAATCAGGGCAAAGCTGGAGAGCAGTATCGAAAAGCCGATCCGGCTCCCGATCAAGCTGCTCACCGGCGCCTGATAGGTGAACGACTCTCCAAAATCGCCATGCACCACACCGCTGACCCACTTCCAGTACTTCACTGGAATCGGGTCATTCAACCCGTAGCGCGCTTTGAGCGACTGGATTTCCTGGTAAGAAACTTCTCCACCTTGTTGCCGCAATTGGTTGATGCGCGCATCCAGCGCCGATCCAGGGACGATATTGATGATGAAAAAGCCGATGATCGATACAAAAAAGAGCGTGATTACCATGTACAGCAACCGGCGTAGGATATAGTTCCCCATCAGTCGCTCCTCTCTAGCGCCACCTCGAATACCTCTGTGCCGCTCACGCCTACTAGGAGGGAGTCCTTGAGACTCCCTCCTAGTGTCAGCGAGAAGCTAGACGTTGTGTTGCGACGGGTCCGTCCAGAAGTAGGTCTCCGGATCGTAGACCGCCGGACTCGGAATCACCCACGGATTGGTGAATCCGTATTGATAGCCATTCTGGGGTCCGAGATCCTCCCGTGTCGGCACGTTGTTGAGGCCGTTCTTGACGAGTACCAACTGCGGATAGTTGGCCGCCGTACCGCAGAAGAACGGACCATCCGTGTAGTGAATCTTGACGATATCCCAGACGAGCTGGGCGCGCTTGGTGGCATCGGGCTCTGTCTGCGTCTGCAGATAGAACTGCCAGATCTTCTCGATCGGACCGCCCTTCTCCGGTGCCATCCGCGGCGGCGTCCGCTTGTAGGGATCGACGTTGAGCTGTTGATTCTCCTGGGGCGTCCCGATCAAGTTGTTCCAAACCCCCTCCATCGGCGCCCAGCGGGCGTTCTCCAGTGGCACGAGCCACTGCGGGTAGACCAGACAGTTCGGCCCGTCACCCACCTCCCAGTTGCAGTTCATCTGGAGCTTGCCGTGCGCCCACTCCTGCCCGAAGCTGGCCGGCGTCACCGGGTTTTCCTTGGCATTGACGCCAATGTTCTGCCAGTCTTTCGCCAGCAGAGCATTCTTCTTCATGTCGTAGCCGTTCGGATCAGCATTGGCCGGATAGTCGAGGGTGATCGTCAGCGGGCTGCCATCCGGCAACGTCCGCCACTGCCCGCTCTTCTTCACGCCGATCTTGTCCAGCATCTGTCCCGCCAGCGCCGGATCGTACTTCAGTGCACTATCCCGCCAGGTTTGATAGACTTTCTGCCCTCCCGGAATGTGCCACTCGATCGCCTTCGGGCTCATCGTCCCCGTGGTCAGCTCGCCTTGCTCGAAGTAGACGACCTTCCGTGCATTATCACGGTTGTACGCATGCGACATCGCCTTGAGGAAGTCGCCATTGCGGAAGAGCTGCCGCAGCTTGGGATCCTCGATATCCCGGTTGAAGAAGTACATCGACCCAGTCCCCGAGCCGCTGTCCCAGAACCACATCTGCAAGTTGCTCTGCGCCTGGCTCGACTTCAACGTCGCCACATCTGCCAAGCCCAGCGACGTCCACGCTCCGTGGACGTAGTCCGCTTTCCCCTGGGTCACGCTCAGACGGAAGACCTGCGGATCCTGGATGTTCGTCCAGGTGACGCCATCGAGGTAAGGGAGCTGATTGCCTTCCTTGTCCACGACCCAGTAGTAAGGGTTGCGATCCCAGACCGAGCTCTGCCCTTTGGTATACGACACCAGCTTCCACCCGGTCATCGTCGGGTTACCCACAGTCTTCGTCCAGTCCCGCTTCAACATGTAGTTGGTAACCCAGTTCTTCTTATCGATCTTGGGGTTGTACTTCGGCATGAACTGTGACAGGTAGTGCTTGGGATCCATCCAATGCGGACCAATTCCACGCTTGACCCACATCGCCAGGCGGTCAGCCGTCAGCGGCGTCGTCGAGTCGTAGGTCAACACGAGCGTATTGGCATCAGGAGCAGTCATCTTCCAGAGCGTTCCCTTGCCGGAGTGTGCCTCAGGCGGCGGGATGAGCTTGAGGCTCGTGTTCAGCACCTCATCCTCCCACCAGAACAGGATGTCTCCAGTCGTCCACGGATGGCCATCCGACCACTTCAGGCCCTTGCGGAAGTGGAACGTCCAGACAGATTGATCGGTGTTCGACTCCCAGCTCTCCGCCAGGCCCGGTCCAATCGCCAGACCATCCTTCAGCCAGCGCAGGATCGAATGCCCATACATCCCCTCCTGCATCAGGTGGGTCGTCTGCCAGTCCGAGGTGTCCGAGCAGAGCATGTGCATCTTGCCGCCGTAGTTGCCCACCTTGAGCCACGGATGCGGCACGACATACGGTTTTACCGGAAGACGCTGCTCTACCGGCGGCAGTTTGCCAGCCTTGACCAGAGCCGCCAGCATGGGCGCCTCCTTGTATTTTGCAGCCGCAACCGTCGCTGCCGAGGTCTCCGCGGCAATTGTCGCCGCTGCCGTCGTGGTCGACGAAGCCGACGTCGAAGCAGCCACACGGCTGCTTGAACTCACGGTCGATGTCGACGCCGCGGCACTGCTTTTCACCGCAGCCGGCGTTGAAGCTGCAGAACTTGATGTGCTAGTCGTGGTTGTACTCGTGGCACACGCCGCTAACGCAGCGCTAGTCGCTGCTATTGCAGACAGGCGCAGGAACTGCGCTCTGTTCAGCTTCGCATCCATCGTACGAATACCTTTCC
>JAMDCW010000071.1 GCA_023489405.1 Chloroflexota bacterium | reverse complement strand
CCCCACGACGATCCCGCTACATTCGCTCTCCTGCAAACCGGAGAAACCACTGGGCTATTTCAATTGGAATCCGCTGGCATGCGGAAATACCTCAAGGAACTCAAACCCACCACCATTGGCGATATCTCTGCAATGATCTCCCTCTACCGCCCTGGCCCCATGGCCAACATTCCCAAATTCATCGCCGCTAAAAACGGCTATGTAGAAGCACAATATCTCCATCCAGACCTCGAGCCAATTCTCGAAGAATCCTACGGCGTCATTGTCTACCAAGAGCAAGTTATGGCCATCGTCACGAAAGTCGCCGGATTCACCACCGAGCAAGGCTACAAATTCATCAAGGCTATCGCCAAGAAAAATGCTGAGCTGCTCCAGCAACAAAAAGAACCATTCGTCGCTGGCGCTCTCGAACGCGGCTACTCTTCAGGGATCATTGAAGAGCTCTGGCGCCTGTTCGAGCCGTTTCAACGCTACTCGTTCAATAAAGCCCATACTATGGCGTACGCCCACGTTACCTACCGTACTGCCTATATGAAGACGCATTTTCCAGCAGAGTTCATGGCCGCCGTCCTTTGCTCACATCGAGACACTCAAGAAAAGCTCGGAGCCGATATCGCCGAGTGCCGCCGTATGGGCATCTCCGTCTTGCCCCCTGATATCAACCACTCCGAAGCCGATTTCTCCGTCGAGAACGGCGCTATCCGCTTCGGCTTAGCCGCTATCAAGAATGTCGGCACCTCTGTCGTAGAAAGCCTCGTAGCCGAGCGTCAACGCAACGGTCCGTTTACTAGCCTCGAAGACTTTTGTCAGCGTATTGACGCGCGCACCCTCAACAAGAAAGCACTGGAGTCTCTCATCAAAGCTGGCTGTCTCGACTGTTTCGGTGACCGCGCGAGTCTCCTTCACCAGATCGACCGCATCATCACCTTAGCACTCCAGACAGCACGTACTGCAGCGGCGGGCAAAATAAGCATGTTCGACCGCGCGAACGAACAGCCCACGCCAATTTTCGCTATCACACCTAGCCGCCGCGACCCTACGAACCTCAAGCAGTACTACTCATGGGAACGCGAGCTCCTCGGCGTCTACTTTGGTGAACATCCCCTCAACGCCTTGACCAGCCGTCTTCATCAGCACAACACCATTGCTATTGGCGAAATTACTGAAGACATCCTAGGAACCAAGGTCACTATAGCCGGTATGCTCACAACCTCCCGCACCATCGCCACAAAATCAGGACAACCAATGCTCTACGCCACCATTGAAGATCTCAGCGGTACAATCGAGGTTACCGTCTTCCCTCGCCTCTACGAAAACACCCGTCAGCTCTGGGAGGCCAATTACATCCTCCTCATCACCGGACGTCTCGATCAACGCAACGACAGCTACCAGGTAGTCTGCGACTCCGTAGAACGGCTTCCGGATCACGATGTCACGGCAGCGCGGCGACACTTGCGCATTACCATTCCTCCGCTCCACGATCCGCTCCACGATCGCTTGCGCCTGGAACGGGTCGCCCTCGCCTTGCGTGATGCCCCAGGGAACGATACCGTCGAGCTGCGTGTCCGTACGCCCGTAGGGCTGGTATTGCTAGCTACTCCCACCCTACGTACCCAGTGGTCACTTGACCTGGAAGAGCGTATCCAGCATCTCCTTGGCCGCGATGCTCTGGAAGTCTTCCATCAGCCCCACGAACTCCTCGCAGCCGCCAGTTGATACCGACCGTGTGCATACCCCGACGAAGCGGAGGACGTATACTCCCAGAGCAAAAAGAGCGCATGGCTACAGAAGGAAGGGACTTCATTGACCAGCAACGTCTTTGGTTGGGGAATTATTGGCTGTGGCGTCATCGCCTCCTCTCATGCCCGCGCCGTTTTGGCCAATGCACCACAAGCGCGCCTCGTCGGTGTCTGCGATATCGATCTGGTAAAAGCCGAACACCTCAAAGACCAATTCGGAGCCCAATTCGCTACAGAGTCCATAGATGAACTCCTCTCGAGCCTTGAGATCGACTGTGTCAGCATCTGTACTCCAAGCGGACTCCACGCTCACTGCGGTATTGAAGCCGCCCGAGCAGGCAAGAACATCCTCTGCGAAAAACCCTTGGATATCGACCACAGCCGTATGGACGCTTTCATCAAGAACGTCCACACTGTCGGCGTCAAGCTTGGCTGCGTCTTCCAACAGCGGACACATCCCCTCCATCGCCGCCTCAAAGCGATGCTCACCGCTGGTGCTTTTGGCCGCATTCTCTACGCTGACCTCAGCGGTAAGGACTACCGCTCGCCCGAGTACTATCGCACCGCCGATTGGCGCGGCACTCTCCGCTATGATCGTGGATGCCTCATGAATCAAGGCATCCACTCCCTTGACCTCCTTCTGTGGCTCATCGGCGAACCTGTCGTAGAAGTAGCCGGCTTTGCCGATCACCTAGCACGTGCCATCGAAGCAGAAGATACCATCGCCGGCTCTTTACACTTCGCCAGCGGCGCCCTCGCCTCCATTCTCTACGCCACCAGCAGTTCACGCAGCCGCCTCCCTCACCACATCGGCATCCACTGTACCGAAGGCAATATCATCCTTCAAGGTTCTCAGCCATTCGTCGAGGTCCGTGGCGAACAGCTCACCTTCGAAAGTGATGCAACTAGCCGGCAAGGCCACGAGTATCATGTGCACGATCTCATTGAAGCTATCGATAACAACCGCGATCCGGAAATTACGGGCGAATCAGCCCGCATCGCCGTCGATGTAGCCCTCGCACTCTATGAGGCTTCGGAAACACGCAGCGTCGTCACGCTGCGCTGATATACCCTAGCTTCCAGCCTCAGCAAACTGCTGTGTATGGAGGCGAGCGTACGTCCCACCACGGGCGAGCAACTCCTCATGGTTTCCTTGCTCGATGATGCGTCCATGTTCCATCACCAGCACACGATCAGCCTTCTGAACCGTCGCAAGTCGATGGGCGATGACGAACGTCGTCCGCCCGCGCATCACCCGTTCCAGTGCCATCTGAATCAACGCCTCCGTCTCCCGATCAACATCGGAAGTCGCCTCGTCTAGGATGAGAATCGGGCGATCGGCGAGCAAGGCACGCGCAATTGCCAATCGCTGCCGCTCTCCCCGCGACAGCTTCCCACCACCTTGCCCCACATCACTCTCGTAGTCATCGGGCAAACGCATGATGAACTCATGCGCATTCGCTGCTTGCGCTGCCGCCATGATCTCTTCCATTGTTGCCTCTGGTCGTGCAAAAGCGATATTCTGTCGAACCGATCCTCCAAAAAGGTACGTCTCCTGCAGCACCACCGCAATCTGGGCGCGTAGCGAGTCAAGCTTGACGCGTGTGACATCGTGCCCATCGATCTCCACCCTCCCAGACGTAGCCTGATAGAACCGCGGAATCAGGTTGACCAGGCTCGTCTTCCCCGCTCCAGTAGTGCCTACCAAGGCGATAACCTCACCAGGGTGTACATGCAGATCAATATCGTTCAACACTGTCTGCTCTGGCGTGTAGCCAAAAAACACGTGGTGAAAATCAACCTGCCCGTGTACTGTACCCAACTCTTCTGCATCCGGCGGGTCCAAATCTTCCGGCCGCTCATCCAAGAATTGAAATACACGGTCTGCAGAAGCGAGCGCTTGCTGCAGCGTGTTATTCACCGTGGTGAGCTGAGTAATCGGCTGGAAAAACAGTGTGACATAGCTTAGAAAGGCCACAAGCTCGCCAAGCGTAAACTGATTCTGCAGAATCTCTGCCCCGCCGATTCCCAGAATCAACGCCGTGCCCAAGCCGCCAATCACTTGCGTAATCGGTCCATAGATCGACTGCAGCTCCCCAGCCTTTACGGAAACAACGTAGTTCGCATGCGTCGTCGCTGCAAACTGCGCAATGCTGTAGTCCTCACGGGCGAATGCCTTCGTCGCCCGTACACCAGTTACACCTTCCTCAAGTGCCGCCGTCACCTCGGCAACACGCGCTTGCGCCTCTCGGAATCGCAGCCGTAGTTGTGAGGAAATGATGATGCTCGTGACGACCAATGCCGGAACTGTTACCAAAATCAGCAACGTCATCTGCCAATTCAGCACAACCAGGACAGCTAAGTACACTACCAGGTTGATGATGCTCACGACTGATGTCACTGCTCCCCCAAGCAACGCCTGCTGCAACGAGCCCACATCATTCGTAATTCGTGACATAATCTGTCCAGTCTCCATACGCTCATGGAAACTCATCGGCAGGTGCTGCACGTGTTCGAAGAGCTCTTTTCCAAGATCGTAGACAAGCTGCTGACCTACCCATGTGATGAGGTACTGATTCGTCACCACGAGATAGGTGCGCACGGCATAACCTACTGCCAAGAGCACGCCGATCTGAGTAACGCGCACGATATTACTCTGTGGGATGAAGTCGTCTACGATGTACCGTGTGAGAATAGCTGGAAGCAGCGTCAGCAGGGAAAGTCCAATGCTCCCCAGAATCACGAGGATAATTTGGACGCGATAAACACCGATGTACCCTAAAAAGCGCTGTGTCGTGCCACGAACATCAACCGGTCGATCAAACTCTTCGAGCGAGCCAACGAGGCTTCTCGCTTTCACTGGCGTACCACCAATTCCGGCACATGCCGGTTTGCCCCATCTTCAAGCATGGCCATAAGCTGGGCAATCGCTGCATCTGCTAGATCGGTACGTGAACTCTGCAGATCATTGAGCAAGCGATATTCTCGACTCGTCTGCAACAATTCTTCATGTGTTCCACGCGCCACAATCTGCCCACGATGCAGCATGACGATCTGGTGTGCCTGCTGCACCGTCGATAGCCGATGCGCAATCACGATGGTTGTTCGATCCCTGAGGACATTCCGTAAAGCTCGCTGGATCGCGGCATCGGTCCGCGTATCAACACTCGAAGTTGCTTCATCCAGAATCAGAATCAACGGATCAGTACAAATTGCCCGCGCTATAGCCAAGCGCTGGCGTTGCCCTCCAGATAAGCGGACGCCTTTCTCTCCGATGATCGTATCAAAACCCTCCGGCAGATCTTCGGTGATGAAGCGATAGGCATCAGCAATGCGCGCCGCCCGCTCTACCTCTTCATTCGAAGCGTCAGGACGCCCATAGCGGATGTTATCCCGAATCGACAGGTTGAACAGGAATGTCTCTTGCATCACCATACCGATACAGCGCCGCAGATCCTTAAGCGGGTACTCGCGCACATTGTGGTCATCGATCAGCACACGCCCTTTTTGTGGATCGTAGAAGCGCGGTACCAAATGAACGAGTGAAGACTTTCCTGAACCGCTCGCTCCAATAATCGCCAGTGTCTCCCCTGCTGGAATCTTCAGCGAGATATCGTGCAGCACCGGCCGCCCCGCTACATACCCAAACGTCACATGCTCAAACACCACTTCTCCTCGCTGGGGGGATGGTGCTACCGGCGGTTGAGGATCCTGTACAGCGATCGGCGCATCCAGCACTTCAAAGACTCGCTCCGCCGCCACCATCGCCATTTGCGTCGTCTGATTGATGGCAGCTACACGTTGAAAAGGTAGGAAGAGCAGCGAAATATAGCGTTGGAAAGCGACCAATGTCCCCAACGAAATCGCGTGGACAATCACCTGTTGAGCCCCAACAGTCAGCACGATCACCATCCCCAGATTCGTGCAAAGATTCTGCAACTGTCCAAGGATAATTGACTGCCGCTGCGCCCATAAACGTTCCTGGCGAATTTGCCAGTTCGAGGCGTTGAAACGCTCAGCTTCAGCCTTCAGCCGGTTAAACGCCTTCACTAACTTGATCGCCACAAGGCTTTCCTGTAGCACGACATTCATGTCACCCACACGTCGTTGAATCTCCCGCCAAATCAAGCGGATACGTGCCAGCCGCGACTGCAACACGACAATTGGCGGAATTGTCAGCAATACCCAGAGTGTCAGTGCTACATCAAGCCGGAATAGGATGATCAAGGCGAAAAACGGTGTGAGGATGCTGCCGATGAGATTGACGAGCGTACTGTTTACAAAAAGCTGGATGAGATTGACATCACTTGTGACGCGCGACATGAGCTGGCCAGTTTCATACCTGTCGAAGAACGGCATGCCCTGCCGCTGAATCGCTCGAAAGATCTCATTGCGCAAATCCTCGATGATGTGCTGCCCGAGCACCTGTACAAGATTCGCCTGCAGCGCATTCAGTCCGGCATTGACCGCTACCACTAAGAAATAGAAAGCTGCCAGTCCCAGCAAAGCGCGAAGCTGAGTATGCCGCGTCAGGCCATCGATGATGAGCTTTTGCACCCAAGCCGGGAGGAGATTGGTCCCTGCCAAAATCACGATAGTCGCAATGACGCCCCCGGCAATAGTGGTATACGGGCGTACATATCCAAAGATACGCAGGAGGTAGTTCATCTCCTAGCGCCCCTGTTACGAACTGTCATGCGGATAGTTGTACCATCCGCAGCCAGAGAGGGCTAGGCTCTAAACAATCCATTGCAACGAAAATCCCGCGCCAAAAAACTTCTATTGCTGTGATCCCGACATACGCGTAACACGGTGGAGGACGTCAGCAGCCCTACCCCCTGCAAGGCCACTCGACCTCGCCGACCATCAGTCAACACGCCGCTAAATATCCAAATCTTTGACGGTTTTGGCATGTGCCTCGATGAAACGCTTGCGCTGGGCGACATCTTCTCCCATCAACATCGAGAACACCTGATCAGCGGCTACACCGTCATCAAAAGAGACGCGCAACATCGTCCGCCGTGCTGGATCCATCGTCGTCTCCCACAATTGCTGCGCGCTCATCTCTCCTAGTCCCTTGTACCGACTCACACGTGGGTTACGTCCGTGAAACTCTTGGATGATCGCATCGCGCTCAGCCTCTGAGTACGCATAGCGTACCGTGCGGCTATGCTCCACCCGAAAGAGCGGCGGCTGCGCAATATAGAGGTGCCCCTCTTCAATCAGGGGTGCCAGATACCGGAAAAACACCGTCAGGAGCAGCGTACGAATATGCGCACCATCCACATCTGCATCGGTCATAATGATCGCGCGATGGTACCGGAGCTTCTTCGCATCGAACCGATCAGCGATCCCTGTTCCCAGTGCCGTAATGATGTAACGAATCTGCTCATTGGCGAGAAGCTTCTCTGGTCGCGACTGCGCCTTTTCCACATTCAGAATCTTACCGCGCAGTGGCAAAATCGCCTGAAACCGCCGATCACGCCCTTGCTTCGCGCTTCCACCCGCGCAGTCGCCTTCCACCAAATACAGCTCACAGTGCTCTGGATTACGATCGGAACAGTCGGCAAGCTTACCGGGGAGGCTAGCGCCTTCCAACACACCTTTGCGAATCGCTGCGCGTGCCTTTTGCGCCGCCTCACGTGCTCGCGAGGCAAGCACGACCTTCTCCAGAATCCGTTTGACGTCTGCCGGATTCTCATCGAGCCACTGGGACAACCCCTCATTCACCACTGTCTGAACCAGCGGCCCCATCTCTGCATTAGCTAGCTCTAGCTTGTCTTGCGACGTGAACTGCGGATTCGCAAGCTGAACACTGACGATCGCCGTCACGCCTTCACGCACATCCTCCCCTGATAAGTTCCCTTCCTGTTCCTTCAAAAAGCCTGCTTTCCGCGCATACGTATTGAGACTACGCGTGAGCGCCGCGCGGAACCCGGTGAGATGGGTACCCCCGTGCCGCGTATTGATGCCATTCGCAAAGCTGAAAATTGTCTCCGTAAAGCTATCGCTGTACTGTAGCGCGGCATCCACGACACCCTGCTCCGTCGTACGGTGAATCACCACCGGTTGCGCATGCAGAACCGTCCGGCTCCGGTTGAGGTGCCGCACAAACGAGACGACGCCTCCCTCGAAGTAGTAATTCATCTCGCGATCGTAACGCTCGTCGCGGAAAGCAATCCACAGTCCTCGCGTCAGATAGGCCATCTCGCGAAAGCGCTCAGCCAGGGTATTGAAGTCATAATCAAGCGTACTAAAAATTTCCGGATCCGCCCGAAACGTCGTCAATACTCCGCTATCCTCCACAGGCCCCAGCTCACGGACGGGATAGAGCGGTACTCCCCGCTCATACTCCTGCACCCACGCTCGACCATGGCGGCGCGTCTCTACGCGCATCCAATCCGAGAGTGCATTCACGACAGAAACGCCAACGCCATGAAGCCCACCCGAGAACTTATACGAGTCACCACCAAACTTTCCACCCGCGTGGAGCTGTGTCATCACCACTTCTAGCGTAGATCGCTGTTCTTGCGGATGCTCTTCAGGGGGAATCCCTCCACCATAATCCCGCACAAACACCGCACCATCCGCTTGCAGCACAACTTCTATGCGGCTACCACGGCCAGCACGCGCCTCATCGACGCTGTTCACCACCACCTCATCAACCAGATGGTGCAACCCTCGGATGTCCGTGTTCCCGATATACATACCTGGGCGCACTCGGACCGCCTCCAGCCCTTTCAGCACCTGAATGCTTTCAGCGCCGTAACCCGCAGTCTGCTCCACTTGTTCCGAGATAGCCACGATCACTCCTCAAACCATACACGGCCGCCTAACATGAGGCACCATAAGTATAGCACAAATGATCTAGATATTCCAAAACATAGGTGACTTCACGGTGATGCTTCCTTTTCAGAACCTTATCTACTATTCATAACTCGCATAAAATTGCGATATCACCAGACTAAACCACAAAGAAGCACCACAAACCCCACCAATAAGAACAATGGACTGCTCAAATAACCGGCGAACACCGATGAAGCATGAAAACCATACAGAATGCCTACGAATAATGACACCACTCCGAAGGTGCACCAGCTACCCTTCCGCCTCCGCCGCTTCTCGCGCCACCGCTAACGCTCCTATCACACCGGCGCGCCCACCTAACGCACTCGACACCACATATTCATCAACACGCTCCCCTAGAAGCGCATGCGCCAGATAGCTCTGCAGGCGGCGCACTAGCACCTCACGAATCTTCGGTAGCAGCCACCCATCGGCGATCACTCCACCTCCTAGCACAATTCGTTCAGGCGACAGTATCAGCGAGATATCCATGAGGGCAGCGCCGAGATACTCCGCCACAATCCCCCACGCCGGATCATCCATTGGCACCATACTCGCCGGCCGCCTGCACCGTGCCTCGATAGCTGGTCCGCTCACCAACCCTTCCAAGCAGCGCCCGTGGAATGGACACGCTCCCTCAAAGTCATCTCCAGGCACACTAGGCATCAATACATGTCCCATCTCTGGATGGAGGAGTCCGTGAAGTACACGTCCTCCCACATAGACGCCACCGCCAACGCCTGTCCCCACTGTCAAATAAACGAGCGGGTCGCAGCTACGGCCGGCCCCATACCGTGCTTCGCCGAGCACTGCTGCGTTCACATCATTTTCCCAGCCAATAGGAATGCCGAGCGCCTGCTGCAACGGCCCTACGATGTCGGTAAACTGCCACAGAAGCTTCGGCGTCGTCGTCACGTAACCATACGTCGACGACCCCTTGCGGAGATCTACCGGCCCAAACATCCCGATGCCCACAGCGGCAAGAGCAGACCGCCGGTGCTCCTCAACAAGAAAATCGATGCACCGTTGCAATGTCTTCTGAGGCGTCGTAGTCTCAATCTGCTCCAGTCGATCAATATGATCAGGATCGCTTCCAGTGAGCACAACGAACTTCGTCCCACCGCCTTCAATAGCCCCATAACGGCGAAAATCCTTACTCATCGGATCAGCACCGATCTCACTCATCCTCTACCGCATTCTCCTCTCCTGACACAAATGTTGCAGTGCTTGCGCTGCGCGGCCGGCATTTCCAGCCTCAGCCCACGCCAAGGCCACTCGCTTCCACGCTTCATGCCCCCATGCCGACGAACTGGCCTCCAGCAACGCTGCCCAGTGCTCCGCTTCCTCGAAACGACCGGCAGTAAGCGCTAGCTCAAAGCGTCCAACCAACGGATGGTTCGCAAGATCTTCTCCGCGGTACCCGCCTCCCTCTTCTCCTTGCACACGCCACTGCCCAACCTGCACCCAGCTCTCCCACACTTCTTTTAATCCGGTAGCCGCATCGAGTTCTGCTAGTATCCGTCGGAGACGCCGCGCCACCGCTATCGTTCTCCCATGCCCCATCTCCAACCGAGCCAATAATCCCAGGCTCTCCCCCAGCAGATGCTCCCCTCTCACTGCTACTGCCAATACGAGAAACGCCGGTGCCGCATCGCCGGATCGCCTTCCCTCCGCGCCCAAGAGCTGGCGGGCCAAGCGTATCAACGTCAAAGCTTCGGCTTGCTCATGCACTTGCACGAGCAACCCTCGTGCCGTCTCATGCTGCCCCAAGCGCCAGTGCTGCCGCGCCAGCTCAGTGAGCAGCTCTACGCGAACCAGTTGCCCTTCAAGGGTAGTACAATCGCGACCAGCAAGCGAGTGCAACGCCTGCTGAAGCATTCCTACACGCTCATCCGCGTCCAAGCATGGAGCTGCTGCTAGCGCCAGCCGTGCCGCCTCGATCACCGCACCGCTCCGCTGCGCCTCTTTGAGCAGCTCCAGCAAGCCTGGCCGGCAACTCTCGTCCAGCCAAGCTTCTGCTCGAGCTAGCGCCCATTCCAAAGGCCGGGCAGCGACAGCAGGTTCACGTTCACGCCAGCGCTGAAGCGCCGCACGGCCATATTCGAGGGCGCGTAGCGGCTGCTCCAGCAACAGCCACGCCTCAACAACCCGCTGTGCTTGCTCTTCCACACCCTCCTCGGTCAGCGGCAGCAACACTGCCAAAGGTACACCCAGACGCTCCGCCAGAAACTGCAGCGCCCCCAGCGATGGCAATAATGTTCCATGCTCAATACGACTAATCGTGGCTGGCGAAAGTGCATCCCCAGCCAGCGCCGCCGCCGTCAGGCGCCGCGACTGACGCAACGCCCGCAAGCGTATGCCGAGCTCTAGCGCAAGAGGTTTACTCATAGTAAAAAGTATCGCCAAAAGTTGCATTTAAATCAAGGGGGTCGGTATCCTCTCTTCAACGTAAAAGCCGGTATCGCTCATCGCGACCGCTACCAGAGAGGAACCAAACCGCATGCCGCGCGCACTCGTGACTGGAATTACCGGACAAGACGGCTCGTATCTCGCCGAATTCCTGCTCGAAAAGGGCTACGAAGTCTTCGGTCTAATCCGCCGGAGCAGTACCGTAACCGATATCCGTATTCGCCACCTGCGCGACCGCATCGCCTTGCTCGAAGGCGACCTCCTTGATCAGCCTTCACTGATCGCTGCCGTAGAACGCGCCCAGCCGGATGAAGTCTATAATCTCGCTGCCCAATCA
>JAMDCW010000131.1 GCA_023489405.1 Chloroflexota bacterium | reverse complement strand
TCCTGCGTACCGCCCTCCATCGCGCCGTCGAGCTGGGCGTCATCCCGAGTAACCCCGCGGCACTCGCGAAGCCGCCGCGGGTGCCTGATGTCGAGCAAGCGGCGCTCACGGCGGAGCAGGCGCAACGCCTGCTCGCAGCGGCGCAAGGGGAGCGCCTCGCCGCCCTCTTCGCCCTCGCCCTCTACACTGGCATGCGCCAGGGCGAGCTGCTCGCTCTTACCTGGGCGGATGTGGACTGGGAGCAGGCGACAGTGAGCGTGCGCCGCTCCGTCCGCCACATGCCGCGCGTGGGAGCCGTCGCCGGCGAGCCGAAGAGCCGCCGTAGCCGCCGCACGCTCCCTCTCATCCCGACGGCCCTGGAGGCGCTCCGCCAGCACCGCCAGCGGCAACTCCAGGAGCGGCTGACCGCTGGCGGCTGGGAGGATCATGACCTGGTCTTCCCCAGCGAGCGGGGGACGTATACCGAGGCGACGAACCTCATCCATCGGCCCTACCGCCGTGTGCTGGCGCGAGCTGGGCTGCCGCGCGTGCCCTTCCACGCCCTGCGCCACACCACGGCATCGCTTCTCGCCGAAGCGCACGTGCCGCTCGCCGTTGCCCAGGAGCTGCTCGGCCACTCCTCACTCGCGATGACTCGCCACTACACGCACATTCCCGACACCATGGAGCGCGAGGCGGCGACGCAATTAGGGCAGTTATTGGAGTTTGGCCGTCAAGATGGCTGTCAGCTGGCCTCTTCTCGTGACGGCCCGGAGCTGGAAACCAGTCTGTAGACAGCAGGAGTGGAGGGACTCGAACCCCCGACCGGCGGTTTTGGAGACCGCTGCTCTACCAACTGAGCTACACTCCTTAGAAGCGCAGCGAATAATACCCGATTCTGAAGCCTCGTTCCAAGCACTCCTATGCCAGCGGAACTATTGATCTGCTGGCTCTTTATGGCTGGGAAAGTGCGACCGTAGCGTATCAAGCACACTGACAAAGAAGGTATTCACAGACCGCGCTTGCTGCTCCGCTTGCTCTGGATCGCTAAGCGCTAACTCCGAAGCTTCCGCAGCGTGATCCATCCATTTGAGCGTGAGTTGGAGAGCCGCTTCTGCAGCAGTAAGTTGCCGGACGGAAGTGGAGCGAGCTGATGGTGCAGTCGGCAATGAGGGTTCTGGTGTCGTTAGAGTCTCCTGGGTATTTTGACCCGAAGGCTCGATAGCGTCGTTCGCAGTCTCCAGAGAAAGTTTATCGCTCACAATACCGCTCCTCTCGAGAACGAGCTGTGTTCTGGCGTGTTAGAGACAGAAATGGCATGGTTGTGCATTGTCCCCTTATAGCACCTGCTCTCAAGTCTAGTGTACAAATGCATTAGGCTGCTGGCGTCGCCGTCGGCTGTGGTACAGGCGTGCTGGTTGGCGTAGGACGTGGCGTCGCAGTTGCTGTTGGTATCGGCGTGGGTGTAGGTGTAGGTGTTGGCGCTAGAAGCGTCACCTGAACTTTCCCGGGAGCTCGTGCTTGCAGCGTTACTTGTTGAGGAAGTTCTACCGTTGGCGTTACTTCATGCTGCCCTGGTCCAAGATTGCTGACATTAACGATGAGCTTGATATCCGATGGCTTCAAATTCCGCAACACTGCAGCAGGACCAATTAAAGTGAGGTTGACACTCGTTGTTTGTATGTGAGCTTGCCATTGCGATGGCAGCCCTTTGATCTGGGGAGCCACGGCGATAATGATGCTACCTGAAATTGCTGAAATGTGTACAGTAACCTGCACTTTACTTGGCCCTGCCACTTGCACATTGTTTGGTGTTTGTAGCGAGACATTCTCTACGAGATCCTTTGTCACGTTCGCAACATTGATAGTGCTGGTGGAAATCGTCTGTAAGGAGTCGATGATCGATGGATTACCAACGAGTGTTACTGTCTGAGGACTGACATTAATCGCAGTGACTACGTAGCCAGGCGCTGTTTGCCCGCTTACCTGAGGAAGCACCGGAACCGTCTTGGTAATGGCCTGCTGGTGAATCTCAATGTGGGCTACGGCCGTTTTCGGGCTCAGCGTGAGATCTGACGTGGAAACATCTCCCCCTTGGGCATTTTGTGGAATAAGTGGAACCGTTTCATCAAAAGTTTTCTGGCGGTTATCAAGGCGAATGACCGCGACGACGGATGCAATTTGATTGAGGATAGTTTCGGGGCCACTAATTGTTGCCGAGTTGTGGTCGAGCTGTGCAAGGGAATACGTGTACCCTGCGGGCGGATTCCCTTGGTAGACCGGCTGGATCTGAAATCGCCGTGTACCAATTCGATCAAGCGTTACTGGTATCTCACTGGGCAGAATGCTTGCCGTATCTACGACCACATTAGGCTCAAGGCTCACAACGGTGACGGGATAAAGTTGTGTTCCCGGTTGTGTTGTCCCTCTTACATTGACGGTAGCGCGGAACCACGTTACCGATACGCGGTCCTGATCGCGCGCAGGAAGAGTAACGCGTATATGGACAGTTGGCGTTCCGCCGGTCTGAGGAACAACCACAAGGCCATTGTGTTGGCCTGTGATCTCGACAGGAATAGCTGTTGGAACGCTGATATTCAGTGTGCCAAAATTCTGCTCAGTCCGCCAGACCCATAAGCCAACCGCCGTGACGAGCGCTAGCAGGAACCGGATTCCCAGCGTATGCGTGATGAAGTGGGCGAACTGTTGGAAGCTCAATCTAGGTTACTCCCTGATCGGCAGGGTGATCTTTGACTCGCTGCCGGCCAAAAAATGGTAGTTTCCAGTGTTTTCCTGGTGCAATCCCTGATGAAGGACCTCTGGTTGCTGGGCCTGTCGTGATGGTGGGCCCATGCATCAGAGCCGAGATGAGCAAACTACGCAAGCGCTCTTCATCGAGATTCCGAATGATCTGCCCATTCATCGCGATGGATATCGTGCCGCTCTCTTCTGATATCACAATGGCGACAGCATCGGTTACTTCGCTGATGCCTAGGGCTGCACGATGCCGAGTGCCGAAGTTTTCCGTATCAACTACCTCATCAGAGAGGGGTAAGAGACAGTGCGCTGCGACAATGCGATCGCCGCGAATGATGACAGCACCATCGTGAAGAGGGGCATTGATAAAGAAAAGGTTGAGTAGGAGGCTTGCGTTGACCTGGCAGTCTAGCTGTTCTCCTCGCACGATAATATCATTGAGCCCGGTCTCACGTTCAATAACCATAAGCCCTCCGTAGCGCCGTTCTGCTAATCGAACTGTAGCTTCGCAGATTTGATCAACAGTGCGCAGGGGATTGGCGTTTTGATGCGGAGTGAGCACAGTCAACGGACGCTGGATCATGGTGCTCGTACGGCCTAGCTGTTCGAGTAAGCGTCGGAGTTCTGGCTGGAAGATGATTGGGATTGCGACCAGTAGAGCAGGAAGGGTCGTCTGGAGAAGCCATCCAAGAACCTCGAGGTGTAGAAGCTGTACCAGCCCCGATAGCAGAATGAGAACAGCAATGCCAATGAGAATCTGGTCTGCTCGCGTGCCTTGAATAACAACGAGTAGGAAGTAGATCAAGAGCGTCACCGCTACGATATCGACGATATCGATGAGGGTCATCTGGTGAAGAAGTAAAAGAATTTCTCCCACTGACAGATTCCCTCAATGTCCCATCTGCACACTTCTGATTGTACGGTAGCCGATCACCTTAGTAACCGGACAAAGGGTAAAAAGTACGGTGACGACTCAACCAGAATAGACACCACCCTCTATGGTCGCGCTGCACTTACTACGTGCATTTATGGTGCAGGTAAGGTTGTAAGTTCAATGGTTGTGACCTTCTCCTCCCTGTCTGCCAGGCAAGGAATCTCGCCGGAGCTTTTGAGGTTTTACCCTGCCAGACAAAAAGGTGACCATTGTTTACCTTCAAGATCTACGTACGCCGACAGACGGCTGCATAGCTCTGTAAACGTCGCGGGAGAGAGGCTCTGTCTACCGTCACAAAGCGCTTCTGCAGGGTTGTGATGTACTTCTAGAATCAGACCGTCAGCACCCGCAGCAACAGCAGCCAAGCTCATCGTTGGTACGAGGTCGGCGCGTCCTGTTCCATGACTTGGATCCGCAATAATAGGGAGATGAGTTTCTAAGTGACCCAGCGCGATTGCTGAGAGGTCGAATGTATTGCGCAGGAATTCGCTATCGTGCGTTCGAATTCCTCTCTCACAAAGCACAACGCGGTCATTGCCGTTAGCGAGAAGATACTCTGCACTCAGCAGCCATTCTCTGATACTCGCTTGCATGCCACGTTTTAAAAGAACAGGCTTGCCGGTCTGTGCCACTTTCTGAAGCAATCGAAAACTGCTCATGCTCCTGGTACCGATCTGGATCATATCCGCGTAGCGCGCAACGAGTGAAATGTCTTCAGAATCCATAACTTCAGTGACAATCGGCAATCCGGTTTCCTCGCGCGCGAGAGCGAGAAGCTCAAGGCCTCCTTCTCCAAGGCCCTGGAAGTCATATGGCGAAGTCCGTGGCTTATAAGCACCACCCCGAAGCATCTGCGCGCCGGCCTCGCGGACACCATGTGCTGTCTCTAAAATCTGCTCTCGACTCTCGACCGCGCACGGACCAGCGATCACTGCGAAATGGCCACCGCCAAAGCGGGCAGCACCGACAGTTACCACAGTATCGTTCGGATGTGATTGCCTACTGACCAAAGGGTATGACCGGCTGGGTGATTCCTGAATGGATGACAGACTGGCAATACTCACGGCTGATTTCCTCTCCATATTCTTAGGTGCTTTTCTTGCAAAGCAACCAGGACGTGAGAATCAAGCCGTCTTCTGGGCTTCAGTGCTCTGACTAGAGGAACTGGACAGCACTCAGCCACGTGACGGCCTGCTCGCACGTCCGTGGCTGCCAGGGTATTCGCCTCAGCGGATCCCCTAACCTAGCACCACGACGTGCGGCAGGTAGCTAAAGCAACCAAACCAGCCGGACGCCGCAGCGCTACAGTTCGCTGCGATACGCACTTATCCTCCAAAAATATCTACTGTCGCGATTTATAACAGCACAGCGACAGCCCGTCAAGCCATTGCAACGGATCAACGGCGGTACGCTATGCAATGACGAGCGCGTGGATCAAGCTGAGAACCCCCAGCTCTGCGATACTAACTAGGGCGAGCAAGGGAAATCTCGATAGGAACGGTACAGGCATTCCGCGATGGATTAGGCCGGCAGACCCGTGTAAGAAAATTCGATTGAGCATGACAAGAATGGTAAAGAGGCCACTCATGCTGATAAACGCAATGGGAATAGCGAGAATACTCGCATTGCTCAAAATACCCCCAGTAGCAATCGCGAGTAGTGCGAAAAAGATGAAAGCTGATTGACGAGAAATACGTTGCGCTCGCTGGATGTCGTACGCACTGAGAGTAGTCGCATAGACTGGACTAACTAATAGAAGCAATGCACTACCTGCCGCAAGCCCCATAATAAGCCGTAGGGTATTTGTGGGGGCATAGAGATGGGGTAGTTGAAGATCATTGAATAGGGCGTTGAATCCATCAACTCCTAGCGCTACGAACGGTAGTAACAACACTAGGGTTCGGCCTAGGTGCGGCGTTCGTGCCGCAGTTCCCTGACCTTTGGCGGCAAGCCAGGCCGTGGAGAGGAAGATACCAAGGTAGATCCCCGTATCACGGCTGCAAAGAGGAAGGAAGTGACCGCCCGGAGCAAAGGTGTGACTGAGAATCTGCGCACAGACGCCTCCCCCGAGCCATCGTAAGAGGCGCAGAGAAGAACCCGTCGCCAGACCCAACCCTATAAAAGTTATGGTTATACAACTGGCCCCTAGGAGGATGTGCCATAGTGGATCAGCGGTGTGGTATCGTCGTCTTATGTTCCAAAGCTTGCTTGAGAGCTTCTCGGAGACATTGCTCGGTAATACGACCTTCACAGAGCTCCTCTCCGTCTAAAATGACGACCGGTACGCGGAAGCGGTAAATGTCCCACAGCGGACTATTTTCGGTAATGTCCACTCGCCGTAGGCTTAGCTGGTAGCTTTGGCTGGCTCGGGAGGCGAAGATCTCAGCATCATCACACAAGCAGCACCCCTCGCGCCCATAAATTATGAGTTCAGGCTGCGATGATCCGCTGGCTGTTGTCATGCCCATAAGAGTCCTGTCGCTCCTTAAACTAATTGATAGACTGCTCGGCTTTCTCGGCATGAGCCGACGTGACAAATTGTTCGATACGGTCGTGAGCTTGTTCAAGAATAGGCATGCCATGGCCAAAATAACATTGCGCTATGGATAGCCGTCGGAGCTTCTCTATGCTTTGACGGGCCTGGACACTATCGACACTAAAGCTCTCTGGAGCAAAACCGAGCTTGTCATTGCGATTCACGAGAGCATCGCCCGCGAAGAGAGCCTGGAGTGGCTCGTAGTAGTAGCAGACATGCCCAGGAGTATGTCCAGGTGTGCTAACAACGTATAGCCCATTGATCTCCGGCACTTCTTCTCCATCGTGGAGCACCACATCTATAGGATGGGGTTGAAAAAGCTTTGTGAGAAGCCAGCGCCCAAAGCGCCCCGCTTCAGTGCCTGCTCGAGGTTTCACCGGTTTGATTGCTCCCGTAATGTAAGGAACATCAGCTTCGTGACAAGCTACTGGAGCGTGAGTATACCGACCGAGCACCCGGAGACCTCCAGTGTGGTCGATGTGCCAGTGCGTCAGCACGATGACCGCCAGATCTTCCAGACGTAGCCCCCGTTGGTGCAGAGCTGAAATCAGGCGGCGACCTTGACCACGCATTCCAGTATCTATGAGTACTGGACGGTTAGCGTGAAGCAGAAAAACTCCTGCTCTGATGTTAGGCAACTGTTCGATAGTGGGGCGTATATTCATGGAGCTCTCAGTCGTTTCCCTCGGTATTCACTTCGGCTCAGCGCTTGGCGAATCTCCAGTTGTCGACTGCTTCGCTTCGCTGCCTTGGCCCTCGCTGTAGGAGGCGCCTGCTCCCGCCGTCAAAGCCGAGAAGGAGGAAACGATGCTCGGCTTCCTCGCAGAAGGGAGCCTCGAAGGTGGCAGTTGGGCAGGGGCCTCAGGAGACATTGAAGTATGCGGATCGCCGTCTGGCGCGAACCATTCCGAAGACTGCGGCTCTGCTTCGGTTAGTGGAGCCTGCTCAAAACTACCGGCTGAATCAGCGTACCTTTGGTTCGGAGATGCTTCAAGGAGCGAAGCGCTTGCATACTGCCTCATCTCTTGAACGGATTGTCGCATCTCGCTTTGCACCTGTCGGATCTCTTGGATAGGCTCCTGGAATGTCGTTGTCAGAGAACCCTGGAGCTCACCAGTAATGCGGCGGAACTCTCGAAGTCCACGACCTGCTCCGCGAGCCAGCTCAGGTAACTTCTCCGGACCAAAAACGAGAAAAGCAATGATCAGGAGCGCAATAAGCTCAGGAGCGTGGCTGAATCCAAACACCGGACGTACCTCTCCCGTCTTTCATAAATTCCAGTGACACAACTACCCACCTTACCAACCCACACTAATCGTCGGAAAAGCGCTCTTCCTTCCACGGATCAGCATTGTTATGGTAGCCGTTCCGTTCCCAGAAGCCGAGTTCGTCCTGCGCAGCGAATTTGAGCGCACGCAGCCACTTCGCGCTTTTCCAGAAATAACGCCCCGGGATCAGGAGACGCAGGGGATACCCGTGTTCCGGTGTCAATGGCTTACCTTCATAGGTGTCTGCCAAGAGCGTTTGCGGTTGGGCAAAGACATCGATAGGAACGCTGGTTGTAAAACCATATTCACATTCAGCGATAATAAAACGCGCATGAGGAAGTGGTTTCACTTCCTCTAAAAGCGCTAGTGCGTCGACGCCACTCCACGTGGTGTCAAGCTTGCTCCACCGCGTAACACAGTGGATATCAAGGGTAGCTTCTTTTCGCGGCAACCGGCAGAATTGCTCCCAAGTAAGCGTGGGTGCATAAGCTACAAGCCCATAGATGCGCAGATTCCAGCGTGCTAAATTGACTACCGGTACAGGACCATAGTGAAGCACAGGGAAGTCACGCGTCAACGACTGACCTGGCGGAACCCGCCCTGCTAGAGGCTCGATAGATGAGTCTTGACGAAAAGGATTTCGCATATTTCGATACTTCTCTTTACCGAACGTAAACTGATTCTGCTCCCAATTGCTACAGTATACCTCTATGGCTACCCAGCTCTCGCGTAAAACCGAGCTCACCGGTTTAGAGCTTGAATCCGGAAAAGGGAAAATATCCCGCAAAGCCGTAGAGTATTCCTCCTATGAGCCCGGCAATGACCCAGCGAGGCATACGAGGTGATGTGAAAAGTTCGGCTGTTGCCAGTGCCAGCGCAGGAATCGAAGGTAAAAAGTAGTAGATATACGATATCCGGTGGTCGATGACCGTGATAGGTATGAAAGGAAGAAATGTCACAGCAAACCATGTAAGGCTAAGCACAGCGTTCCGACGATGCGGTGTATTAAGCTGGCCAATCGCATAGGCAAACGATAGAGGTAGGAGAAAGAGCAGAAAAGGATTCATAGCGCCTCGAAAGAGGATGGAATCATACTGCCGCACAACGTCATTTTGGGGACATGGTTTGTTATTTGCGAGGGTTGTATTGCAAACAGTGACCGTTACTTTCAGGTACGGAATCTGCACCTCGTTGATGAGCCACTCCCATGGCCAGCTCTCGATGCCCGTAGGGCCTGCAGGGTGCGTCAAATGAGTGCCGTACGACCAGATGTAGTGCAGGTGTTCGATAGGGTTTTGATGTTCACTGAACTTAAGATCAAGTGGCCACAGTAAGCCGACAGTCAGTATGACTGTGAGCAAACCTGTCATGACGACCTGGGCTATACGCCGCAGTGCGATCCGCCAGCCGGGGGTATCGTAGGCAGTTATAGCGAGGACATAGGCCCCAACAATGATAACGCCGAAGGCGCCATATTCCTTGCAGAGGATGCCGAAAGCAAACAAGAACGCTGATGCCACCGTCTTTCCACGGAGATAGAGGGCGATACCCCCAAGCATTCCTAGCATCATGTAGATGTCAAGAATGCCGATCCGGCTGGTGACAAAGACAAGGTTGTCGAATGTGTAGAGAAAAGAGGCCAGTAGCCCGGTCCAGTTACTGAGCCCTATTGCTCGTGCAATGACGAAGATGAGCGGGATAGTAAGCATCCCTGCGATGACGCTACCCCAGCGCCAGCCCCAAGCGTTGTCTCCCACCTCGCGCATAATGCCGGCTATGATCAGCTTGGCGAGTGGTGGGTGCTCTGCATTGGGATCTTTCCCCACAATGCTATTGGCGTAGGGGGCATCAGCCGGCTGATGAATCCCGAGGATTGTTCTTGCTGCAGAGATGTAGTATTTTTCATCGAAGATGAGGGATCCGGGTGGTTGATCTAACCAAAGCACACGGAAGAAGAATGAGACACCTATGAGGAGCACCATGAGCAACTGCGGGCTCCGTGGATTTGCCAAAAACCTCGTCAGCCAGGATGCCTCTTGCTCGAACCACTGCTCCTCGGCCAATCCGTGCTGGATATCGACCGCTTGATTGGATGCTGCTGACGCCTCAATCTGAGTGAAGGACGAATCAGTCCGATACGCCCCTTCGCCTGCTAATGTTGACTGTGGAAGTGACTCGGCGTGAGGTGGGCTATCGTGCGATCGCGACTCTCGTTCTTCTTCGCTCAAATCACTCACCCTTTGTCTGCTTCCTCACAATCACAATCAAGGCTGCATCACACAATGATCGGTTTCCATGCAGTTTAGCGCTTCTGCAATTCACTTTATCCTTGAAATGATACTACGCCATTGAGCGATGATTGTACGAGAGGTGTGTAGGCGGCTACCGTTGAATCTTCATGTAGGTGGAATCTCTCAGAAAAGATATAGACTGTGCACTATCCCCTGCCGGTAACAGTGGGAGCAGTAAATCGGTAAAACTATTCCAAGGTTTTTCTCCACTGTGTAGTGGTATCTACAACAAGATGAAGCGGGTCTGCTGATGCGAATTGCTCTGCTAGGTGGAGCGCTGCTCGTAATTTTGATCTTTTTAGGCCTCGGCGGTTGGGCATTGGCTCATCAGAGCCTCGCTACGAGCGGCGGTCTTCTCTCTGGAGGGCGCGGTGCGGCCCAGGTTTTTGGAACCGGACAACTGATTATGGTCGAACCTCCTTATAAGGCTCGATCTTTCCATCTCCAGTTATTTTCCGGCCAGACCTTTAACCTTTACAATGAGCGCGGAAAGCCCATCTTGATCAACTTTTGGGCTTCCTGGTGTATTCCTTGCCAGACAGAAGTACCTGCTCTACAAAAAGTATGGCAGGCTTTCCACGCCCGCGTAGTTTTTCTCGGCATTGATGTATGGGATACACGAGCTAACGCTGTCACATTTCTCAAGGACCATAACGTCGCCTATCCGGTAGCAGAAGATCCATCAGGCCATATTGCGATTGACTACGGGATTACTGGTGTACCTGAGACATTTCTTTTGAACAAAGAAGGTCAGGTCGTAGATCACTGGATTGGTCCGGTAGACGAAAAGGAGCTGACAAGGCTTCTTGAGCAGTTGATAGGGAGCTAAGGTAAGGCAGGTGGTTGGCCTTTTCCTCCTGGTGATCATCAGAATTTTCCACTTACTCGCTGCTATTACGTGGGTGGGAGGCATGATCTTTTTTATCGGTGCATTGCAGCCGGCACTGAAGTCCGCAGTGCACAGTGATCAACAGCGCCTACTCTTCTCTTTGGTGAACGATCAGATGCGTGAGGTGAGCCAGGTGAGTAGCATCGTACTAATATTTACAGGTGCCATACTGACCTTTGATCGGCTATCACAGCCTCACCTTCATCGTATCTATGCCGTAATCCTCGCGCTGAAAGTGTTGCTCTCTGTCATTATGATGGTTATTGCTTCTGGTCTGGCGCGGCGAACGCACCGGCAAAAACACCTACCACACTGGCTTTCAGCGCCGTACGTTGTACTCGTACTGGGCCTGGCGGTTTCAGCACTCGCGGTGATCTTGCAAGTAATCTTTGATGTCAGCTACGGAGCGACTTCCTAGAGGGCAGATGCCCTAGAATTTGGTGATCGAATGGTTAGCATGAAGATGAAGCGCTGCTCATCGAAGAAAGGAGCAGTTAATGGGAGTGCGTAATCTCCCTGTAGAACCGTACGGCCTGGCACAGAAGAAGCATCCTAGCCGGCAGCCATTATCCTGGAAGGTGGTTGCTGCCGGTGTGGCAGCAGCCCTCACGCTGTTGTATCTCGTCTTTACAGCTACGAAAGCGAGTGCTGAATATTATTTGACGGTAGGTCAGCTCCGCGCTAAAGGACCTGCAGCATATGGCCAGATTGTTCGCATCGGTGGACGTGCTGCAGACGGATCGATTCACTGGAACGCCAAAACGCAGACATTGCGATTCGAAATGACTGATAAGAATGGCAGCCGATTACCCGTAGTCTATACCGGTGTTGTGCCGGACATGTTTGGCTATGCCCGCGATGGGCACTATCAAGATGCCATTGTCGAAGGGGCTTTACAGTCGGATGGTGTATTCAAAGCTTCCCAAATTATCGTGAAGCACGATGCTCGCTTTGCCGCTGCAGATGCCCAAGCCACTGCACAAGCAGGTAAGGGAAGTGGGGGTAATCCCTAGGACATGAGCATACCATCCGTTGCGTCGCTTGCTCTTGCTGTTGCGCTCGCCTTCTCTCTATTTAGTGCAGTTGGTGGTGGAATTGCACACATCCGCGGCGTATCTGAGCTCCGCCTTAGCGCAGTGCGCGCTGCTCTCTCAGCGACCGCCCTCCTCACTTTCTGTGCGTTGGTACTCTGGGGACTTTTACTGACGCACCAATTCCAGGTAGCTTTCGTTGCTCAAGTTTCTAACCGCTCCATGTCAACGCGGGCCATTGTGAGCGCTTTTTGGGGAGGACAAGCCGGTTCCCTTTTATTCAGGACGGTCATGCTTTCTTGGATCACAGCGGCGGTATTCTGGGTCCAGCGCCGGCGAGAATCAGCGACATTAGGGCTTGTGCTCGCCGTGCTCAGCCTCGTTGAATCCTTTTTCCTCGTCGTTCTCCTCACCAGTGCAAATCCCTTCAACGTCCTATCAACAACTCCTAGCGATGGTCAAGGGTTAAATCCCTTGCTCCAAGATGAAGCGATGAGCTTCCATCCGCCGCTCCTTCTCACAGGTTACATGGCGTTCACGGTGCCTTTCGCCTTTGCCGTAGCAGGATTGATTCATGGTGAAATGGGCAGTCTTTGGCTGAAGGCTTTGCGGCGCTGGACCTTGGTAGCGTGGACGATTCAGGGATGTGGTCTTATCGCTGGGGCTTGGTGGGCGTACCACGTACTTGGCTGGGGTGGTTACTGGGGGTGGGATCCTGTTGAAAATGTCGCTCTCTTGCCCTGGCTCGTCGCGACAGCATTGCTCCACTCCCTGATGGTTCAGGAGCGGCGCGGAATGCTCCGGGTATGGAATATCGTCCTCGCCACTGCTGGTTTTGCCCTCGCCGTGTTCGGTATGTTCATCGTCGGTAGCGGTGTGATTACTTCTGTTCATGCGTTTGCAGAGTCATCCGTAGGACCACTGTTCTTTACCTTTCTAGGTATTGTGCTTGTAGGCGTCCTCGCCCTCATCGCCTGGCGGCTCCCGTTGCTGCGCTCGCGCGGGCGGTTCGATAGCCTTGCTGCCCGAGAGAGTGCTTTTCTGCTCAATAATATGCTCCTTGCCTCATCGATCGTCGCAATCTTTTGGGGAACCATTTTCCCTATCGTCACCGAGGCGCTCAAAGGAGCGAAAATTGGAGTCGGAGCTTCGTACTATGTTCAAGTTGATACGCCGATCTTCTGTATCATCCTACTGCTGATGGGGGTAGGTCCCCTACTCGCTTGGCGTCGTACTTCAGGCCAGCGCTTTTGGCAGGCATTTACTCTGCCGCTCCTCGCCGGAGGTGCTGTTACCGTAGTGCTCTTGGTGATGGGTATGCCCCGTGGACTCGCCCCACTGGCTTACGGTGCCTGTGCGCTCACCGCTATAGCAACTGCCATAGAAATCAGCCGGGGTGCCCAGGCACGTCGACAGAGTGGGGATGGTATCCGCGTAGCGCTGACAGGAGTTTGGCTAAAAGAACGTCGTCGCTTGGGGAGCTATGTCGTGCATTTCGCGATTCTCATCCTTGCTGTTGGTGTGATTGGTTCAACTTTTCAGCAATCAGCCGAGCGAGAGTTGACTCCTGGACAGAGTCTCCGAGTTGGATCGTACACGCTGCAGTACGTTGGCGTGAGTAGTACGCGAGGAACCGACTATGTGGCTGAGGCTGCCGCGATAGCTGTTCGCCACAATAACTCATTACTAGGATACGTTCAACCGGAAAAGCGTGTATATGCTCACTGGAACTCTCAACCCGTATCGAGGATAAGCATTATGACTACATTCCCGTGGCTGGACGATGTCTATGTCTTGGTAACAAGCATTACCCCACAAGGAGCCATTGACCTGCGCGTGTTCATTAATCCACAAGTCTCGCTTCTCTGGATCGGCGCAGTGCTCTTCGGGATTGGCGTCCTGATACTCGGTTGGCCCGCTCGCCGGCAACCGCGTTTGTTTACTCCTCGTGTCGAACAGGGAAGTGTGGCTAGTGAAGCGTAACGCATTGTGGCTCAGTGCTGTCTTGCTCGTTTTGACTGCCATCGCTCTAGCATCTTTGCTATCTGACCATTCGTCATCTATTGCCCCCACGCCAGCACAACGAGCTCGGCTTATTGAAGAGCAGCTTGCTTGCCCTATTTGCCAGGGTGAAACAGTCGCAGACTCACCATCAGTGCTGGCGATTGAAATGCGACACATCATTGAGCAGCAGGTTAAGGAGGGATGGACTGATACCCAGATACGCCAGTACTTTGTTGCGCGCTATGGTCCTGGTATTCTTCTTAACCCTCCTAAACGTGGCATTACCTTGGGTATATGGCTTGTTCCTCTCGTTGTTTTAGCTGTGAGCCTCTTCGGCATCAGCTTTGCTGCCGTTCGATGGGTTCATGCCGCTTCAGATGACCCGAATGATCCTGATGCGCTGATGACTGAGGTGCGCCTGCAATCCCCTATCCCGACAGGACGCTCAACCGCTTCAGATTCAGAAAAAATCAATAGCTCGGATAGTTCGGGGGCTACCCACATGCCGGCGCACGACGGTGGAGCTCACCGATGATACTCGTAGCGTTTGTCGTACTTACGGTCACTCTAGGAGCATTTGTCCTCCATCCCATTTTCAGTCGGGCGAGTGTCCCATGGCCAGAGGATCCCGGAACTGATCAGCTCTATGATCGACATGACGCTGCGCTCCTGGCGCTACGAGAGCTAGACTTAGAACGTGACTTAGGGAAACTGAATGATGAGGATTATTTTCCTCTGCGTGAGCGTTATGCTCATCAGGCCCTGGCATTACTTCGCTTAATTGAACAGCAAGAGCGAGATAGAGAAGAAGCGCTTGAACGTGCAATTGCTGCCCGGCGCGGCCATGTACCTGTAAAGTCTTCTCACGGCTCTCCTATGCCCCAAAGAGGACCTCGAATGGTGAGGGCCCATGCTCCTCGCCGGCTGGTCATTGGCAGTACGTTCGCCGCCATTTTGGTGATCGTTTCAGCAGGGTTGCTCTTTGCAACTGCACACTCCAGTAGCACTTCTGCTAGCCCGTGGACCAAGAGCCCTATTCCTGGTGCTGCTGCACTGGCCTTTGATCCTTCTCAGCCCGATCGTCTGCTCATAGCCTCTAGACAACTGCTTGCTGTTAGCAACAATGGCGGGAAAACGTGGATCCAACATCAGTTACCTTCTGAATTTCGGCGGCTTGAATCCCTCTTCCCACTCCCCTCTGGGAAAGGGGTGGGGGCAATTCTTAGCGATGGTGCGCTCGTCCAGTCTCAGGACGGCGGTCAGACATGGCAACCGCTTCATCTTGGCACGCTTCCAAATGGTATTGCATCGCTCGCTATCGTTCCAGGTGTTCACCCTTTGCTTGTAGCAGCTACCTCGCGAGGCGTCGAAGTGAGCACTGACGAAGGGAAAACGTGGGCGCTTGCTAACGGCTTAGTCAACGGGCTGTTACCCCAAACCCCAGTGCATGCAGTCGTCTATGCGGCAACGGCCGATCAATCCATCGGGCCTCAGGGACAGGTGTTCCACGGACTGTTGTTGGCAGCTACCAATGATGGCTTGTATACCTCCAGAGATGGAGGGGGAAGCTGGTTCGCGGCTCCTTTGTCAGTTCCCCTTCGGGCAGTAGCAGTTAATCAACATTCAGCCGACACGGTAATTGCCCTCGATAATCAAGGCAATTTATATTTCAGTAGGGATGCAGGGCAGACGTGGATACATCAATAACTATAGCTCCATCCCCACTCGCTGTGGATGTGCAGCGGCTGATGAAACGCTATGGCGCCCAGCTTGTAGTCAGGAATTTCTCTGTCTCGGTAGAGGTCGGAGAGCGGATAGCGCTTCTTGGTCCAAATGGTGCTGGAAAGACCACCATCCTGCGTATTCTCGCCACTTTGCTGTCTCCCGATTCCGGTGTTGTTCGTGTTTTTGGATGGCCCATAGGTAGTAATGGGCACGAAGTCCGTCAACTGATTGGGTATGTCGCTCACCACTCTTTATTCTACAGCCAGCTTACTGCTGCTGAGAATCTCACGTTGAGCGCTGCTCTTCACGCTCTTCCCTGGTCCAAGGAGGATACTGAGCGTCTGCTCCAGTCTGTTGGTCTTATTGATGCTGCGCATCGTCGCGTTGCCTTTTTTTCGCGTGGCATGGTACAAAGACTCGCTTTAGCACGGGCATTGCTAGGCCAGCCTCGATTGTTGCTGCTGGACGAACCTGAATCCGGACTTGACCCGTTAGCCCTCGGTCGATTCGAGCAAGTTCTTGTAGATATAGTAGAGAAGAGTAGGGCGACGGTCCTGTTTACTTCGCATCGGATCGAACAAGCACAGCGGTTGTCGGATCGCGTACTCGTCATTGTTGGAGGAAGGCTGGTTTTCGATAACCCGAGCCAAGCAGTCTCAGTAGAAATGATTGAATCAGCATATGAGAGAAGCTCTCGTGGCAACCTCGCACGTTGATTCTCCTCCCGCACTCTCCACCCAGATGATCGCTGGCGCTGCTCTGCAACAGTGGTGGGCACTTTTGCAAGCTGAGATCCGTAGTGCTTGGCGAGGGCGTGAAACACCGGTAACCATGGTGGTGTTCTCTCTCCTCATCGTTCTCATCTTTAGTTTTGCTTTTGATCTCCATCCCAATCCTCCAGGCGATGTCTTGAGCGGCGTGCTGTGGACTGCCATCATCTTCGGTGGCATGCTCGGTTTTCAGCGAGCTTTCCCTGTTGCTGGTGATCGTGGTGAACTTGAAGGCCTGCTTGTGAGTCCCGTGAACCGTTCGGCCTTGCTCTTCGCAAAGGTGGGGATCAATGTCATCCTCATGTGTGCAATGGAGTTGATAGTTTTACCGATTGGTGCTTTGCTCTTTAACGCACCTCTCTGGAAGCCTCTCATTCTCGCGAGCTTCTTCGTTGGAACGTTGGGATTTAGTACGCTCGGTACTCTTTTTAGTGCGCTGAGCGCTGAAGCCCGAGCCCGAGAGCTCCTATTACCTCTGTTGTTGTTGCCTATCAGCGTGCCTTTAATCATCGCTTCCGTTGAAGAGGTGAGCCAATCACTCGTGGCTCAGCCACCCGCACTCAGCCACCCATGGTTACAACTCGCATGTGCGTATACCGGGCTGTTTTTCTTTATTACATTAGCTGTAGCGGACAACGTTTTTGATAGATGATCATCAGTGGAGGTTGTAAAGGAGGCCCAGTGAGCGTGCAGTCTGCAGTACATTTAAAAAGTGCTCATTCCAGTTCATTAGCATACATCGTGGGGGGCCTGCTCACGCTGATGAGCGCCGTAGGAATTTTGTTGACCCTGATCTTGGGGCTCTTGGTGACACCGAAGGATGCGGTTGAAGGGAATGTATTCCGCATCTTCTATGTCCATGTCGGTACGGCGTGGAATGCGTATGCTGCTTTCTTTGTACTTTTCGTAGCGAGCGTCCTCTATCTATGGCGTGGCCGGCCAGTATGGGATCGTGTCGCTCGCATTGCTGCTGAGATAGGTCTATTGTTTACCACTATCGTATTAATTACGGGGTCGATCTGGGGGCGTCCTGTCTGGGGAGTATGGTGGACATGGGATGCCCGTTTGACAACGACACTCGTCCTTTGGTTTATGGATCTCGCTTACCTGCTCTTGCGTGCTTACACCGCCGATGAAGGACGTGCTCCGCGCTATGCCGCCATCGTCGGCATCATTACGTTCATCGATGTGCCAATCGTACAGTTTTCAGTATCCTGGTGGCGAACGCTTCATCCTCAAGCCGATGTGTTGGCTCCCGGCCATTTGGCTCCATCGATGCTTATAGCGCTGCTGGTGTCGGTGTTTGCGTTTACCATTCTTGGTGTAGCGTTGTTTGTTCAGCGTCTCCGTTTGGAGACGGTACGCGATGACTTGAGAGAACTGCGACAGCGGGCTGAAGAACTAGAATGAGTAACCATGACAAACCTATGGTATTTAGTTGCCGCCTATTTAGTCTTGTGGATCGCTCTCTTTATCTATCTCTATTGGATTAATGGAGTCATACGGTCAGTTAGGCAGGAAGCTGCGGAACTACACCGGAAATTACAGGAAGTTGAAAGTCAGTCTCCTGGAGATCCAGCAGGATCGGCTAGTCAGCCACAGAACATCCAGCTATAATGACGGCTAAGGTGTGAGACGTTATCTATTCTTCTATTTCTCGATGACAATCATGCTGATCGTTGGCCTGGTATTGTCATATCGTCTAGCGGTAGCATCTGAGCTGACCGTCGGCGTTGATGGAATAGTAGTCAATGGTACTCTTGGCTCTCGTGTTCCTCGGATTTCTGTGCATCTCATGGTAGTTCAAGGGACCGCCGAGAAGGTATTAGCTACAGTTCAAACGGATAATCAAGGGAGATTTTCATTTGTAGGAGTGCCGGTTAGTGGTTCTATTGTAGTGTTTTCCCAGGTTATATATCAAGGTATTGATTATAATAGTGCCCCTATCCGTCTCCCCACTAATAATTCACCTGTCCATAGCAAAATTACTGTCTACAATGCGACTAAGAAACAACCGCATCTTTTGTTAAGTACAGTAACCCTCGTTTTTGGGGGATTTCGGCAGGATACTCAGCATGTAAGTTTCTTGTTGCTATTGAGGTTTCATAATCCTACTGAAGAGACGTTTATTCCCACACAATCCTCTAGTGGACAATCTAAGAATCTCATCCTGCTTCCTCTTCCATTAGGGGTCGATGACGTTGGTCTGCAATCGGGATTAGGTGTTAATCAAGTTATTCGAGCTAGCGGAGGGATTGCCAGTACCGCTCCCGTTCTTCCTGGTAATACGACTGTTTCTTACTCTTTTCGCATCCCTTACAATGGTTCTGATATGGATATTCCTCTTCATTTTGTCTATCCTATCTCGGCTGCTCAAGTACTTTATTCTCCCTCTTCTGTGAAGGTTAGCTCTCTCGGTTTCCATCCTGATGGTACTGTCGCACTTGGCGGCAAACAGTTTGATGTTCTCTCAAGAGGCTCTCTGCCGTCAGGTGGTACTATCTCTGTACATTTGACAGGCTTACCGAAAGCTACACTGCTACAACGGGTCACGGTCTTTATTGAGCGACATGTGCAGACTATCGCTGAAATAACCGTTGTCATCGTCGCGGTCTTAGCACCTATCCTCTATGTATTTCTGCGTTCGCGTAGGCAGATAGATAACCCTCCAAACTCCGTAGATACGCTCATTGCACGCATAGCCGAGCTTGATGATGCGTATAGCTTAGGGAAAACCGATAGAGAATCGTACGCCGATGAGCGTGAGCGACTGATGACTTTGCTGCGCAAACGTTACCGGAGTGGCTAGAGTGCTGTTGGATGAGGTCAGAATGATAACTGCTACCGGGGACTCGCTGTTTTCAAGCCAGAAGCCACTGGCTCGTATACTTCTCGCCGGTTGGCTTTGGACATCAATATCACTGTGCATCTAACTAATCTCGACACCAAGGGATTTAAGGAGCGGGGTATGAGACGTGACAGCAATCCTAGCTGACTCCATAACTGCTCATCCAGCTTCTCCATCTACGGCTTCACGCTCAGCCAGGAGAATTGAGTTTTTCATCTGCGCAATGCTCCTGTTGGGACCTGCCCTGGTCTTTTTCCCATCGCTTCTTGGTCAACGTATCCTGCTCCCGATCGATAATCTATTGCTGATGCAACCTTGGGCAGCTCAAGCCCAAGCGATACTGCCAGGCTTTCAGACTCCTCATAACGCACTTATTAGCGACATGATTATTCAGAATCTTGGTTGGAAGCGATTTCTCGTTCAGGAATTGCTACGCGGCCATCTCCCATTGTGGAACCCTGACATGCTGGGCGGCGCACCGTTCCTGGCTGCTGGGCAGTACCAGGTGCTCTATCCCTTTGTTTTATGGTTTGTCATTATGCCCATTGCGTACGCCTATAGCTTCTACACCGTCTCTCAGTTAGGATTGGCGGCTGTATTTGCCTACTTGTACTTGAGAAGCGTCGGTGAAGGTCGTCTGGGTGCGGTTCTGACAGGAGTCGTGTTCAGCTTGTGCTCCAGTCTCCTTACGAGTGTCTTATGGCCACAGATGATCGGAGCAATGGTCTGGCTACCAGCCATCCTGGCATGTGTCGAACTCACTATGCGTGGCCTCGGCGTGAGAGAACCTGCCAGAGAACAACACCGACCTGTATTGGTGATCAGTGGAGTTGTGCTTGGAGCTCTCGCCATTGGGTTGGAGGTTCTCGCGGGGCATCTTGAGATCACCTTCTACGTGCTCTCCACTACGAGCGTTTACTGCCTCTGGCATCTCCTTCGCATAGTTCTCCAGCGCTTATCGTGGAGACAAGTGACTTCTACTGCTGCCTGGCTGCTGACGATGGGCATTTTGGGAGTCGGTCTGAGTGCTGTGCAGCTTTTGCCTTTTGCTGAGGAGATTAGCCGGAACTTCCGTGCCAATTCAGTCACTCTGGCAGATGTTCGAGGATGGGCGCTTCCTCTTCGACAACTGGTGACATTTATCATTCCGGATTTTTTTGGTAATCCTACGGTTCACCATTATGTTGATCTGTTCTCGTTCCACATTCGCCAGCCCGGTTTAGGTGTCGATGGTCGATCCTCCTGGCCACCGGATACCGCATTTTGGGGTATCAAAAACTATGTGGAAGCTGCAAGCTATGTTGGTATTATCCCTCTTGCTCTTGCTCCGCTCGGTGTGATGATACGGCGCAATCGGATCTCATACTTTTTTGCTGTACTAGTAGTCATAAGTTTGTTATTAGCATTTGGCAGTCCTTTGTATGCAATATTATTTCGACTTGTTCCCGGCTTTACACAGATTCACACCGCATTCCGTTGGGTTTATGTGTACTCATTTAGTATTGCTGTTTTATCAGGGATTGGTCTGAATAGTATATTCCAGCACCGATTCGATCACATAGTTCGTCACTTGACTAATTTTCACGTAATACTAGTTGGGCTATGTGCAGTAGGTACTATTCTAGGTGTTGTCATCAGTTTTATATATCGATCAAGAATTGCAACTTTCCTTACTGAAATTTTACAGCGTGACGCATCAAAGCCAAAGAATCAGTGGTTTCTGGCAAATCAGCTTCATGGCGGACGTGAATGGTTTTCTTTAGTTTGGCCTCATATCGTGGTTGCTGTATTCTTCTTAACGTGCTGTGCTATTTTATTGTGTATTCTAGTATTTTTAGCAAATCACCGCTATTTACGTTTTTCTGCTGCTGTTGCCCTTATTGGGCTGACTTACGCTGATTTAGTTGCTGCTACTGGGGGCTTTAACTCACAAGTAAATCCCAGTCTTCTCTCTATTGTTGGTGGTGCGTACGCTACCATACAAAACAACCAAGAAATACCTCCAAGTATTCGTTATTTGATCAGTCAAGAGAAGGCCAACAGCCCATTTCGGATTGCATCATTCGGTCCTCAGGATATTCTTGCGCCAAATACGGCGATGATCTTTGGTCTCCAAGATATTCGAGGATATGACACCATCGTTCTTCGAAGATATGCGCGGCTCCTCAATCTCATCGAACCCCAGATGGCAAACTTAAATCTTTATAGTCAAACGACAAAAACTCTTGTTGATAAAGCTACGCTACAATCACCCTTGCTGCGATTACTCAACGTAAAGTATGTACTATCGGTAGATGCGCTCCAGGCCCCTAATCTCGATCAAGTGCTTTCTGGGCCAATTAATGTCTATCGTATGACCTCGACATTACCCCGTGCCTTTGTCGTTGGCCGGGCGGTTACAGTGCATCGCCAATCGCAAGCGCTGGCCCTACTCAGTCAGCCGGCGTTCGATCCAGCCCATGAGGCTGTCTTGGAGGATGATGCGCCAATCCACCTCGATGGAACCGGCACAGCAGAAATACAATCGTATCAGTCGTCGCGGATAACACTGGACGTTCAAACCACTGGAACATCCGCGCTCGTCTTGTCAGACACGTACTATCCTGGCTGGACCGTCCGCTATCGCCCGGTACATGAAGCTGGCCCTTGGACCCAAGCGAAGATCGTGCCGGCAGATGAGGCCTTCCGAGGGGTAGTGCTGCCCGCTGGGCATTTTATCGTGGAGTTTCGCTATCAGCCGGCATCTTTTCGGTTGGGACTTATGCTCAGTATCATTAGCTTTGTTGCTCTCCTTCTCCTCTTTGTCTGGAAAATGTGGCCCTCACTGGAGGAGTTCTGGCATTTGAGCGACTTTCCCGGCAGAAGACTTGCTAAGAATGCTATGAGCCCAATGGCTAGCAACCTCGCTAACAAGGTATTGGACTTCGGGTTCAGCGTTTTCACCGCACTGCTCATTGGGCCAGCCGGTGTCGGACGCTACGCAGAGGCCGTGGCGATCTTTGGAATTCTCTCTACCATTCAAGATTTTGGTCTAAGCACCTATGTGCTGCGTGCTGTTGCTCGTGACCACTCTCAAGCACGGCGCTATTTCTGGAATAGCCTGGGCGCACGCTTCATGCTAGCCCTGATTGCCCTCCCGGTGACTTGGCTTCTGACGGCTTTAGCAGTACGCTCTGGTCGTTATGATGTCATGACTGCCACAGCGCTCTGGCTTCTCGTTATAGGCTTATTTCCGAGTTCTGTGAGTGCTGCCGCGAGCAGTATGCTAAAAGCTCTAGAGCATTTCGAGATTCCCGCATTCATCGAAGTATCGAGCAATTTACTACGAGTGCTCATTGGTGCATTTTTCCTAATAAAAGGCTGGAATATCGTCGGTCTTGCATTGGCATCTTTTATGGTCAATATTTTTTCTGCCATACTACTCAGCATTATGCTATATAGAGCTAAACTGTCTCTTATATTTGCTATTGATATACCTGACACTGTGAACATGAGTATCGGATCTTTTACATTTATGGTGAATAACCTCCTCAATCTCATATTCTTTCGTATCGATATTGTATTACTAACTTTTCTGTGGGGTAATGCAGCAGGGATTGGTTATTACAGCATTGCTTATAAGTTTATTGATGGATGTGGGTTTATTTCATCATATCTAGTGGGCGCTTCGTTTCCTTTACTGTCGCGCTATGCCACCAGCTCATTGAGCGATTTTACATACCTCTACGGTCGGTTGATGCGGATATTGACTGCTTCGGCGCTATTTTTGATATCGATATTTATTGTCTTTTCCTACCCTATTATTCGAGTATTTTACCCTGGTTTCGAATATTCAGCATTTCTCTTGCAAATTCTGATATTCTTCCTGATATTTAGCTATATAAATGGATTGACTCAATATGTACTTATCTCTCTAGGGAAAGAGCGTTATATTACCAGTTCTTTTATTATTGGAGTTTCCTTTAACATTATTGCCAATATAATATTCATTCCTTTGCTCCATTCAGAAGCTGCCGCAATAATAACGGTCTTATCAGAGGTAGTCCTACTTATTCCTTTCCTCTATGGTGTACGACATATATGTGTATACTTGCCTTGGAGGCGTATTTCTATCCCTTCCCTTGTTTCTAGCATTGGTAGCATTACTACCGGTGTGTTAACAAGTAGTCATTCCTTAGTATTTGCCCTACCCGCTAGCGTTATCGTTTACATTCTGCTGTTTATTTCTTCTGGAGGACTTACGGATGACGAGTGTGGAAAACTAATCTATCTACTGAACCGTAGTTACCGTACGATTGAGGCGCTCCTATGAGTATGGATAAGCCAGTTCTCTCAATAGTGATAGTAACATGGAATAGCGAATCGCTGATAACACAGTGTCTTGATGCCTTACCAAAAGCAACCTCGCGAAAGTTTGAATGCTTCGTTGTAGATAGTGCTTCAGCGGATAACACGGTTATTCGCGTGTCTCAAGAGGCCCCTTGGGTTAATCTACACCAATTTACCGAGAATATAGGTTTTGTGCGGGCAAATAATTGGGCATTGCAGAAATGTCGTAGCGAGTTTATCGTCTTGCTGAATCCCGACACCGTACCCCTCCCCGGTTCTTTTGATGCCCTTATAGCAGCGTTGAGTCGCCATCCTGAAGCGGGCATCGCTGGTCCGAAGTTGCTGAATAGTGACGGGACACTTCAGTTTTCAACATTTGCAGACCCGTCGATCACTTCCATTGCCTGGGAGTATTTTCTCCGAGACCTCCGCTATCCGGATACTCCCCATTCGGGCCGCTACGCTCGCGAAGCATACGAGCTAGAAAGACCTGTAGATGCCGTGATAGGTGCCTGCCTAATGATCAGGCGAGAGGCTCTTGATGCTATTGGGCTCTTGGATGAGCGCTATTTGATGTACTGTGAAGAGCAGGATTGGTGCGTACGGGCTCGACGCCTAGGCTGGGAAGTGTGGTACACGCCTACCGCTCAGGTGATCCATTACGGGGGACGATCTTCACAGCTCGCCACGCAGCGTACGTTCTTGGAACTACAACGTAGCCGCTTTAAACTCTACTCTAAGTGGCTACCGCGCTCAAAACGTGTCACCCTTGAATTCATCACCCGCATCGGCTTGCTCTACCAGGCAGTTTTCTGGTGGAAACAGGGCATGCGGCGACACCTGACTACCGCGCAATGGAAAGTCCGACTACGGATGGCAGTAGCTGCCATGTGTCTACGGCCTTCAGGACTGCCATGGTAACGAAGATCAGCTATATCATCCTCACGTTCAATGAAGAGCAGGATATCGCCGGTTGCCTGCAGTCGTTGATGTCAGCGGAGGATATCTTCCTGCTGGATAGCTTCAGTACAGACCGCACGATTGAAGAAGCATATCGAGTGGCAGCAACCCACGACCTTCCGTTGAGAATAGAGCAGCACCGTTTTCGCAATTTTGCAGAGCAACGGAACAGTGCTCTTGAGCTCGTCAGCAGCGAGTGGGTCTTTTTTGTTGATGCCGACGAACGATGTTCTCCTAGCTTGCACAGTGAAATAGCGCAACGGCTGAAGGGTAGCCCATCCGGTATTGCCGGGTACTGGGTTCCTAGGCGCAATATTATCCTAGGTCGCGAGGTTCATCATGCAGGTTGGTATCCGGATTACCAGTTGCGCCTCTTCCAGCGTTCTGCTGGTCGCTACGACCCTTTGCGACCAGTCCACGAAGTGCTTCTCTTGAATGGTCCTAGTGATAGACTCCACACACCGCTCCTCCACTATAACTACCGGAGTATCCGAGAGTTCATCCTGAAACAGTGGAATTACGCCAAGCTCGATGCACACCAGCTCGCCCAAAGTGAATCCCTCCGGGTCCGTGCGCTGGCCACCCGGCCTCTTCGCGAGTTCTGGCGTCGCTACTGGCAGTTCGAAGGCTGGCGTGATGGTGATCTCGGCTTTGTACTGAGCCTATTGATGGCCTGGTACCAGTTTATCGCAGTCTATCGGGCTGTGCTCTTCTCCCATAGAAGGAAGATAGGCACAGGCGATCTTCCACTAGTCAGCGATGATCGAGGAAGCCCAAAATGAGCGGGAGCTCGCCTACCCCGCCAGCGGTCAGCATCGTCGTCGTTACTTGGAATAATCGCGACATCATTGGTCGCTGTCTCGATACTGTGTTAGACGCCGGAGTATCGATGGAGATATGTGTGGTTGACAATGCTTCTCCAGATGGTACGGCAGATTTTGTAGCCTCTCACTATCCCTCCGTCACACTATTGCGTAATAGCGAGAATCGCGGTTTTGCGGCTGCTAACAATCGAGGCATCACGTGCGCTCGTGGACGGTTCGTTCTCATCCTCAATCCTGACGCTTTTCTCCATAAGGGTACTCTGGAATTCTTGGTTCATTATTTAGACGCGCACAACGACGTTGCAGTAGTTGGTCCACAGCTCCTTAATGAGGATGGCTCAGTGCAATCTTCTCGGCGACGTGCTCCAACAAGATGGACGGGATTTTACGAGAGCACGCAGCTCCAGCAGTGGTTTGGTGAGAATGCTCTAACGCGACGATACTATGTTTCTGATCGATCTGCCCATGATGTGCAGGATGTCGATTGGATTACCGGAGCGTGTATGCTTGTCCGCGCTGCGGCAATTGCTCAAGTGGGCGGCTTCGATCCTCGCTTCCACATGTATTCAGAAGAGCTAGAATGGTGCCTTCGCTTCAAACGTCAAGGCTGGCGCGTCGTCTATATTCCCGACGTCCAGGTCACACATCTCGTAGGTCATAGCAGCGGACAAGATATTCTTCATCGTCACTGGAATCATAACTGGAGTAAGCTACGCCTTTATGCATTGCTATACGGTCGCCCTTGGGCAACTGTACTGCGCATCTGGCTGTCTACACTCTATGCCTTGCAGTGTCTCGAGGAGCTTGGCAAATATCTGCTGATCCAGCGTAATCGCGCTATGCGGCGGCAGCGTCTCAGCGTGCTCTGGGCTATGGTTAGTGGGCTGATCACCGGAAAACTAGGAGACGTATCGTGAGGGAGTTGCTGGTTACAGGAGAGTTTCCTCCAGCAGTTGGTGGTGTAGGGGACTATACCGATCGACTAGCCGCTGCTCTGACGGATCGAGGTGAAGATGTCTATGTTCTCACCTCTGAAAAACCATTATCGTCACGAGATGCGATCAATGAAGATGCCTGGTGGGCCCTAAAAGCTGATAGCCATGTGTCTCGCTCAATGGCGCATTGGGATATACGGAGTTGGCGCCCTTTCGCAGCCTTTGTACGGCATATCAAGCCCGATATCGTCCATTTCCAGTTTCAAGCTGCTGCCTTCGGCCTACAGAGCGTCGTGCCTTTTGGCCCATCCTCTCTTCGTACGTGGTCTATTCGACCACTCGTCGTCACAACATTCCACGATGTGCTACCCCCTCATTTTTTTCCACTTTCTGGCCGGCTTGGGCTGGATAGGCGAGCACCGATCTGGATGGCAAAGGGATCTGATGCCGTAGTCGTTACGAATAGAGGAGATCAGGCCTACCTGAAGGCCACCGGTATCCGCACCATTCGCTATATACCCATAGGGGCGAATATTCTGCCACCACCAGAATCTGTGGATCGTCTTCTATGGCGGCAGCAGCGCGGTATTGCAGATGATGAGCTGGTCTTAGCGAACTTCGGTTTTACGAATGCGACAAAAGGGCTTGAAGATCTTGTTCAAGCTACAGCCCGCTTGGCACGGAATGGTGCACCGATACGTCTGCTCATTATTGGAGGGGGTACCGGCCAGAGCGATCAGACGAACATCTCCACACAGAGCAAGCTGGAGCGCTTCATTGCGGATTTCGATATTCGTCAGCGAGTGATATTCACGGGATATGAGAGTGCGCAAACAGTGTCGGCTGATCTTGAAGCGGCAGATATCGTCGTCCTACCTTTCCGCGACGGATATTCACTACGGCGTGGCACGTTGATGGCAGCTTTGGCTCATGGCTGTTGTATTGTGACAACCACACCTCAAGAGGGTCTTGAGGAGTTACCTGAAGGAGCAGTCCTTACATATCAGTCAGGTAACATCGAAGAGCTCATTGTGGCACTTCAATTGCTTAGCCATCCGTCTCAAAGGGCTATGCGAAAGGAACGCGCTCGCGAAGCCGCCCAGCGGTTTACCTGGGATCAGATAGCACGTGAACATGTGCTCCTCTATTGGGATCTCTGTATTCCCCCGGACGCTGATAGGCCTGATCCAGGAGGTAACGCAACACGGATAGGAGCTTCCGGCTAGCGATCAGCGCCAGACCGAACACTTGCGTACACCATGAGCACAGATTTCATCTCGCAAAGTGTAAAAGCAGATCAGTGGATGAAATAGCGTGGGAGTTAGAGGGAAGGAAGACGTACGCATGGTGTTTGCTGGGCAGTCCGTAACAATACCTCTTGCAGACGTGACACACTCAGACGTGACACTAGACGGAGCCGCACAGACACTGCGGGTCTTAATAGCGGAGTCAGTCCCGCTCGTGCGACGCGGCTTGCTTGCTTGTCTCGAAGAAGATCAAATCTACACCGTCACGGGGGCAGTGGATAGCTGCCAAGAGGCGTTGAATATCCTACAGCGTGAAGAGATTGATCTGCTCATTGCTTGTGTAGAGCTAGTGGATGTCGATGGCTTTGCCCTTGTCGCCCGAGCACGGCGCCTACAACCATCACTGCACTGCCTGATCCTCAGCGAAACTGAAGATGAGAAGGAAATGTTCCGCGCAATGAAGGTGGGTGCTGTCGGTTATCTATCAAAGCTGGCTGATGAAGATCAGATCCGCCATGCGCTTCGGGATGCCCATCAGGGACGTGTCGTTATCAATCCGCCAGAGTCAGAGCCTGTCAGATATGATGGGCCGATCGAGAGGGAGATGCGCGAAATCAAGCAGGCAGGTCTGTTAGCAGAAGAGGCTGTCGTTGGGCCGACGTATACACCACTTTCGCCTCGGGAGCTGGAGGTTTTACGTCTGATAGCTCAGGGATGCGGCAACAAGGATATCGCTGGTGCTTTGAGCATCAGCGATCAGACGGTCAAAAATCACATTACCGCTATCCTGCGTAAGCTCAGCGTCAACGATCGAACGGCGGCGGCCATCTATGCTTTGAAGCGAGGTTGGATCACCGATCCTGAACGATGCTCTGATTATGCTAATGACCTGATATAAGTGAGCGAGTTATTACGTACTTGATCGTCACTGCCGTGCGGCAATTGTGCGCTTCTGGTGATGGCTCTTAGTACGTCGATGTCTGGGACTTGAAATCGCCCTTGATATGCCTGAGTCATCTTTTGGGAGAGAGAGGAAGAGGAATGGGGCTCATGGACGGCAAAGTTGCCGTAGTCTTTGGTGTGGCCAATCACCGCAGTATCGCCTGGAGCATCGCTCAGACGCTTGCTCGGGAAGGCGCGACGCTGGCATTCTGCGCGCAAGAGCGCATGGAGCCCGAGGTGCGAAAGCTAGCGAATACCATCGGTAGTAATGAGATATACACCTGTGATGTGGGAAATGACCTCGATGTTCCCTCTATTTTCCACCAACTTGGCGAACGCCACGGTGGTATCGATGCAGTCGTTCATAGTCTCGCATTTGCTAATCGTGAGGACATCAGCGGAAAGCGTTTTGTAGAAGTGAGTCGGGATGGATTTCTCTTGGCGCTTGATGTGAGTGTCTACTCGCTCGCTTTCATTGCGCGAGAGGCAGAGCCCTTCCTCAAGGCTCGGGGTGGTGGTAGCATCGTGACACTCAGCTACTTGGGTAGCGAACGAGTGGTGCCGAATTATAATGTTATGGGAGTTGCCAAAGCTGCTCTGGAGTGTAGCGTCCGCTACCTTGCATACGACCTCGGTCTGTCCCAGATTCGCGTGAATGCCATTTCAGCAGGTCCCCAACGCACCTTGTCCGCTCGCGCCATTAGTGGGTTCCAGGATATCGAGCGCATTGTGAACGAGCATGCTCCCTTGAGACGTAATATCGACGGGATGGACCTTGGGAATGCTGCGCTCTACTTGCTGAGCGATCTCGGGAAAAGTGTCACCGGCCAGGTGCTTCACGTGGACGCCGGATACAGTATTATGGCGCTCTGAAGAATTGTCACTACGCAAAATCTTTTACATTTGCTTTCAACTCGTGTGACGAAACCCGTGACTAGTTTTTGATTCTTTCCTCCTAGTCTATGTACTGCTTAGGAAGCAGATAGGTAAAGGAAGAAAGAGAAGCAATGAACAAGCGCATGATCTTCAGTGCATTGATCGCCTCCGGCAGTGTGCTAGCACTGTCGCTACCGAATATAGCCCTGGCTGCGCCTGCCCCGGTAGGTACAGCCAGCAATCCTATAGCATTAACCTCTTCGTATTCTGGTGCGCTCTCCGCTAACTCTGGCGGATCCTTTGACTACTTCCAGGTACCGTACGGCGCTACTACGCCGGTTACTCTCAACCTTACCCTCGCAAATGGCACCGCGATGGAGAACGGTGCAGCGGGATTCGCCGTTTATGTTGGCGGAGTTCAGGTTGGCACTTCCACCCCAACGAGTCCTACTAACGCGACACTCACATTTTCTGAATCTAGCAGTGGAACAGCAACCGTGCAGCTTTACGATTATGATCCTGTCTATGGCCTGAACTTCACCCTTTCCGCAAGTGGGGTGGCTGCACCTCCATCGTCGACAGCCGCTACAAGCACTATATCGTCTACACCAGCTTCTGCTCAGCCTACCGTGACGCCATTAGCAGGGTCCGTTTCCGGTAATCTCGCTGGGAATACTGGTGGCAGCTACCGGCTCTATAGCGTGAACTATATGGACAGTTCGCAGGCGTTAACTATCACGATGACCGCGTCACCTTCGATAGCTGTTGCGCAAGGTGCTGCCGGCTTCAATGTCTATGATGCCAGTGGCAATCTCGTTGGCACCGCGACATTGCAATCGGATGGCTCGCTTGCTCTCACCCTTTCTGGAAACCCTACGGGTGTCTACACCGTTCAAGTCTATGACTATGCCCCAACCAATCCCACCAGCTACACGCTCACCACATCTGTAAGCTAGCTGCTATAGAGAAGCGGTCCACTCTTGTATAGGGTGGACCGCTTACCCTTCTCTATGAACTCACACTCCCAGGGACGTCGCACCGCCTTGTATTCTAGAGCTCATCCGGCAAGCTCTGAATGAACTTGACGACCTCCCGCGTAATCTGGGTTTTTGTTGAAGCCCCTGAAGTTACTCCAACAACCTTTGCCCCCTGTAGCCAAGCGAGGTTGATCTCGGTCGCATTATCTATTCGATACGCTGGTTTCTGAGCGCGTTCACGAACAGCATCCACAAGACGGTTGGTATTCGATGATCGTTCGTCACCTACCACGATGACGACATCGCATAGCCGCGCTTGTTCTACTGCTGCCGTTTGCCGATCTTGAGTGGCCGTACAGATTTCGTTATACACTTCAATGTCAGGATAGCGCTGCTTTAGACGTTCGACGATCTCTTGAGTGTCCCAGAGGCTCATCGTCGTCTGGGTCGTGACGGCTTTCTTGCCTTCAGGAAGGTCAAGGATGTCGACCTCTGCAATAGTCTCGACAAGGTGCACCTGCCCAGGAGCATTCCCCATCGCTCCTTCTGGCTCCGGATGGCCATGCTTACCGATGTAAACAATCTGATAGCCTTCTTGCGCAAGCCGTTTGACAAGCTCGTGTGTACGGGTGACATCCGGACACGTTGCGTCAATAACCCGGAGGCCTTTTTCACTGGCACGAGCGCGCACTTGAGGGGATACACCGTGAGCCGTAAAGATCACCGTACCTGATTCGACCTGGTTGAGAATTTCTAGGCGATGTGGCCCATCAATCGTGGTCACGTGGTGCTCAGCAAGCTCCTCGATCATATGACGGTTATGAACCATTTGACCTAAGCCGTATACAGGATCTGGTGACGAATCACCAACTTGCTTAGCGATACGCATGGCTCGTACCACTCCGTAGCAGTAGCCCTGAGGAGTAATAAAATGGACTTTCACCAGCCACCCCCTAGCATACACCTCTACGTAATCGTACCAGGGTAAGGTGGTTTAGACGCCGCAAGACGGAAAACATTGTTTCTGGGGCATTGCCTTAAGCTGCGCTAAAATATGCGGTCGCTCGCTCGGCTAGACTCGGTATACTGGGACTGAAAAAAAGAGGTACCGGTTTCTAACGGGGTATCGAGCTGGAACGGTGACGCGATGGCTTTGACCGCTTCCTCGCTTTTCCCATCGCGCCCGGTTGTTTCGTCTGTGCGTCGCCGGAAATATTGGCGCACTACAGTGCTCGCCTACGCCTTTCTCCTCCCATCTATCATACTTATTGCGACTTTTCATCTTTTTTCGATAGCTTTTGCTTTCTATATTAGCCTCTTTAACTGGAAAGTAATTAAAGGAGCTTTTCTTGGCTTCACCAATTATCAGGTAATTCTTGGGAGCGGTGATTTTCGAGCTGCCTTAGCAACGACCGCGTGGTACTCGCTCTTTACAGTTATACCAAGTATGGCCTTTGCATTTTTTGCTGCTATTCTTCTGAGCCGGCCCATTAAGGGACTAAGTTTTTATCGGACGCTCTTTTTTGTTCCGTATGTTACATCTTCAGTTGCTGCAGCAGCGGTATGGCGTACATTATTCCGAACCGACGGCATATTTAGTAGCCTATGGAAATGGATAGGCGTACCAAGCCCACAATGGTTAAATGAACCACGTGGCATATTCTTGCTGCTTCTTCAACCCCTTGGTATTCACCTTCCCCATTGGGCTGTCGGTCCAAGCCTCGCTATGGTCTGTATTGCCATCATGTCCATCTGGTACAGCCAGGGATTTGATGTGGTCGTCTTCCTCGCTGGCATGACATCTATACCCAAGGAGCTTTATGAAGCGGCGCGACTCGATGGTGCTAGTGAATGGCAAGTCATCCGTTTTCTGACGTGGCCGCTCCTCCTACCCACCACGTTTTTCATTCTCGTTATCTCTGTGATAGGAAGCTTTAAAGCCTTCAATCAGATTTACATCATGACTAATGGTGGACCTGCAGGGACCACTACAACGGTTTCTCTGCTTGTTTATAATGAGGCATTCCGTTACGGCCACCTTGGTTATGCATCAGCACTGGCATTTCTTCTTTTCGGAATTATTCTTGGTTTGACCCTAGTGCAGTTTCGCGTCGTTGGACGTAGCGCGAGGACGATAAGTGGTTAGCTCAATCCAGACCAGCGCAATGCACCAGGTGATGGTTGGTCACCCTCGACCTTTACGACGCCTGCGTGCAGCTCTCGTAGTCCATTGCATTTTACTGATATGTGGCCTATTGATCGCCTTCCCCTTTATCTGGATGATACTGACGTCGTTTAAGACGCAGTTTGAGGCACTTGCATATCCACCGACACTACTACCAGAACAATGGCGGTGGCAAAATTACGTTGATGCGTGGCAGCTTCCAGGAAGCTGGCCCAAGGGCTTTCCTCGATATTTCGTAAATACAGTTTTTATCGCCGGTATTACCTGCTCTGGCGCTCTTCTCACCTCACTGGTTGCCGGATATACGTTTGCAAAAATGGAGTTTTTTGGGAAAAATGTTATTTTTATCGGCTTACTTGCGACATTGATGGTTCCGTTTGAGGCCACATTGGTCCCGGATTTTATTATCATTAAGACTTTCCACTGGTATAACACCTACACCGCCCAGATAATTCCCTGGATTGGTTCAGTATTCGGGATTTTCCTTATGCGTCAGTTCATCTCTACGCTGCCGAATGAGCTGTGGGAGGCGGCTCAGATCGACGGCTTAGGGCACGCAGGCTACCTTCGATGGATTGTTACACCTTTATCCCTTCCCGGTTTGCTCACGTTGGGCCTTTTCACGTTCTTAGATAGCTGGAATGCCCTGATCTGGCCACTTATTGTGACGAGTAGCGATGAAATGCGCCCCATACAGGTAGGGCTCGCCTACTTCATTACGGAAGAGGGCACACAGGTTAACCAGTTGATGGCGGCAGCAACGTTTACGATTATACCGGTCTTGGTACTCTTCCTCATTACCCAGCGACAGTTCATTGAAGGGATTGCGCAATCAGGACTTAAGGGATGAATCGTACAGTCTAGGGTGTGGTGAATAAGCAGCACTTAAGAAAGGGTAGGGAATGGAATCTAGGCTGATCACACGGAGACGCGTACTCGCTGGAATGGGAGGAGTTGCTCTCTCACTTTCGCTCGCCGCTTGTGGAGGTGCAACCTCATCGACGAGTGCCTCCAGTACGAGTTCGACGGCACCTGCCACGAGCTCTGCTTCAACTACGGTTTCGCGCTCTGCTGTTTCAAGCTCTACGTCGTCAGTAGCAGCGGCACCTTCGAAGAAAGTAGTGCCAACACCAACGGCAGTGCCGATTACCGTTCGTGGGACAAAAGTGACGCTCTGGCATACGCAGAGTGGCCCGAATGCCCAACTGCTGAATAAAATTGTCCTGGACTTCAACAAAAGCCAATCAAGCTATACCATCGCCCCTGAATACAAGGGGAACTACAACGATCTCTATCAGGCGAATTTGGCGGCGATCAATGCCGGTCAACCGGTAACGCTATCAGTTGCGTACGAAAATCAGGTCGCTGCGTTCTATTCGAGCGGACTCGTCGTTGCTTGGGATGAATACATGAACAATTCGCAAATTGGTCTCAGTGCGGCGGATAAGGCCGATTTCTTCCCGGCATTCCTCGAACTTGGCAAGTTTCCGCAGTTCGGCAATAAGTTTCTCACGTTTCCTTTTGCTAAGAGCCTTGAGCTGATGTGGTATGACGCCGATATGGTGAAACAAGCTGGCTTCGATAAACCCCCAGCGACGTGGGGCGACTTCAAGACTCAAATGCTGAAGATCAACAAGACTGTTTCGCCTGCATGGGAGTTTTCAGCCGATGCTTCGCGCTTTGCAACGTGGGTATTTAGTCGTGGTGGAGACCTGATCTCTCCAGACGGTAAAACGCTCACGATAGATACACCTGAAGCGGAGGAGGCAATGGCGTTACTGGCCGAAGCGGCAAAGGCCAAGGCAGTGAGAGCCCCACAAGGGTATCAGTCCGAGACCGATTTTGAGCAGCAAAAAACCGTCTTCTATCAGGACTCGAGCGCCGCTCGGTCATATATACTGGCGGATCTGAAGAAAGCTGGAAAAACTTTCAACTGGACGGCAGAAATGCCTCCTGTCGGCAAAACCGGCCAAACGCCACGCTCAGACCTGTATGGTGGCAACGTCTGTCTCTTCAAAACTAGTGCCGATGCCCAGCGAGGCGCCTGGGCTTTCATGAAGTACTTCAGCGATACGAAGCAAACCGCAGCTTGGGCACTCGGAACCGGGTATGTGCCCCTTCGCAAGTCTGCTACAGAGACCCCCGCGTACAGGCAATTCCTTGCTGAAAATCCTCGCAATAGCGTTGCTATTGACGGCCTGAAGTATCCCGGCAATACCGGGGAGCCCAAGGTCGCCGCCTGGCAGCAAGTGCGAGACATCCTACAGAGCATGTTACAGAGTGTGATGGCTGGAACCGCTCAGCCGAAACAAGCGCTGGCGGAGGTGAATCAGAAGGCTAATAATGTGATGAAGACGAGCTGAGCGCTGGAGCATCACGGTCGACGGGCTTTCACCACCATCGCAGTGGTGAAAGCCCGAAGTCCAGCACTCGACACTTTCTTGTAATGGTTTGCAGGTTAGTATCCACAAGAATTGCGGATGTCTCTACTAAATTGAGAATTAGTCACTGTTTTTCCTAGTCAAATTGGTGTATAGACCTGTACAGATTTATGATTATGCTGCATAGTTCTCTTAATAAGGCTTGTTTAAGGAGTAGTAACGTGCTTTCGCAGGATAGTCCGGCTACGCTTTGTCCCCTAAATCTGACCCAACTTTTGACCCGGACCCTAGAGCTTTATCGCAAGTATTTCTGGAATCTGCTTGGAATTGTGCTCGGGATCCAACTTCTCATATCGCTCGTCAGCATAATGATGGCGAGGAATGGAATAGCGAGTAACAACCTTGTTCGTACTCTGTTCGTCGATGCTCTCGGCCTTTTCCTCATCGTGGTCTTGACATTTTTCATGGAAGGCGCTGTGACCGTTGGAGTGGCAGAGGACCTCATCAACCGCCCCATCGATATCGGGCGCGCATATAGCGCTGCGGGGGCGCGTCTCGCTCCATTGACGTTGACCGGTTTGCTGGCCGGCTTCCTCATCGCCCTCTGCTTTGTTACGATCATCTTGATCCCTTTGGGAATCTACCTGGCAATTCGGTGGCTGTTCTTAGGTCCGGTGGTGATGATCGAGGGCCTCAGTGGTTCGGCGGCTCTGCAGCGCAGCAGTTACTTAGTCCGGGGTCGGTGGTGGCCGATCTTTGGCACCGTCCTCCTCACTTTGCTCGCAGGATCTATCGCATCAGCGTTAGTCAGCGCTATTCTTGGGTTCGTCTTTCGAGGAGTAATTTTGGGTTTCCTGATCCAGTGGATTATTACCGCATTGGTGACCACCTACAATATCACGATCGTTGTTCTCCTCTACATGGATGCGCGAGCACGTAAGGAGACGGTCACTGTGGACCAACTGACGGTTCAGTGGTAGCCAGCATTCTCCAGTGGGCAGGGTGGCTTTATCATCACTTTGTCATGTATCGTAATCTCTACAATTTTGAACTTTGTGACACTCCGCGGCCGCTCGAGTGGCACGGCTTCTTATGGCAACCCGACGTGACGGCTCAGATTACCTGCGCTCTCCCTTCCATGCCGGGCGAGCCGTTCTCGGCGCGATCCCAGCGCTGCTTGTTATGAAAAAGTCGCCTCTAACGTTCTTTTTATTGGCTTTCGCCTTTGCTATTCCGTTCTGGCTAACCGGCGCCGTGACCGGGTTGGAGCCGCTACCTGGCTTGCCAGTGGCTGCACTGGCGGCCGTTTGCCCGATGCTAGCGGCCATGATTCTTGTGTACCGGGAGAATAAGAACGCAGGCCTGGCTACCCTGCTGAAGCGATCATTTGACTTTAAGCGGATCAAAGCGAAGATCTGGTACGTGCCCACCTTGCTGATCATGCCCGTGGTAATGGCGCTGTCATTTGGTGTGCTACGCCTGTCCGGAACGCACGTACCAACCCCGCAGATCGGAGTTTTGTCGGCGCTAATCCTGTGCGCCGTGTTCTTCATCGGCGCGCTGGGCGAAGAACTAGGCTGGTCCGGCTACGCCATCGATCCGATGCAGGAAAGGTGGGGAGCGTTACAGGCCAGCATCGTACTGGGGCTGATTTGGGCTCTCTATCACTACATACCGTTGGCGCAGGCTCACCGTTCAGTGTCCTGGATCGCCTGGTGGACCCTTGGCACCGTGGCATTGCGGCTGGTAATGGTGTGGCTCTACAACAACACTGGCAAGAGTGTCTTTGCCATGGTGCTCTTCCATATGATGATCAACGTTACCTGGCAACTGTTCCCGGTCAACGGCTCGTACTACGATCCGCGCAGTACTGGCTTGATCGCGGCTGCTGTGTCTACCATCATCGTGGTCGGCTGGGAGTCAAGAACGTTAGCTCGGTATAGGTATGCCATTCGGAGAAGGTAAGAGGTCAGATCCTAGATTAGGGGGCTGCTGCGGTCCGGAGAAGTGCTAACTAAACAGTCCTTAACAATATCGCTGGAATATCCGGAAGGCATTTTGGCCACTGCTATGAGGAGAGCTCCGGATGCTTGTCGGCCGTAAGGTGAGACTCCGGTACACTGGCCGCACAAAGATCCTCAGGTTCGCAGCACGAGAATGAGTTCCGATGATCAGAGTGGGGGTTACGATGTCATCAATTACCCGGCGACGGTTTTTGCGAGCAGCTTCCTCTATCGCTACCCTGTCAGCCCCATTAGCAGCTTGCGCTGGAGCGCCTGGATCTCATGTGAATACTCCCAGCTCTCAGACGACTTCATCATTAGAAACGCAATTGTCATCTACTACTACGGCTCGACTTACAAGTATTCCATCTACTACACCGGTACCGACTCCAACACCAGTAGCCCATAACACTCCCCAGGAGGTGGCACAAGAATTTCTCACGCTATGGCAATCCCAGAAATTCGATGCAATGTATCCGCTGATCAGCGCTGAAGCGCAGAAGGGTATCACGAAAGAGACCTTTGTCCAGCGTTATAACGCTATTTGGGATGAGGTAGGTATAATTAGCCTGGTAGCAAAGCTTCATCAGAGCAAAAATACACAAGAACCTAACCAGCAATTCCATGTAACAATGACTACAGCTCTCATAGGTACCTATGAAGAGGATAATACCCTCTCTCTCATACAACAAGGATCAGATTGGCGCGTTCAATGGTTGCCATCAGTGATTTTTAAAGACCTAATAGGAGACAACCTCATCCATATGTTCCCTTTATCGCAGCCACGAGGGGACATTATTGATGCTAAGGGACAAAAGTTCGCTACTGAAATTGCCTACACAAGTATAGGCCTCGTCCCTCAACTCATGAAAAATCCCTCTCAATTGCTCGATGCTATCAGTAAGATTCTGAACTATCCCCGTGATAAGCTTCAGCAACTCTACAACAAGGCGAATCAACATCCCACATGGCTACAACCCATCCAGATCGTACCCCCTGCCCTAGTGACTAAAGTCAAAGAAGCATTTGGTAGTACCGAAGGAATTGACCTATCAGATGTGCAACTGCGGGGCTACCCACAGGACGCCTCTGCAGCCCACACCATTGGTTATCTCGGTGAGATCAGCGCCCAAGAGCTGAATACCCTGTGGAAACAAGGCTATCTCAGCGGTGATTGGATAGGGAAGAGTGGACTCGAGCGGTGGGGTGAAGCTATCCTCGCCGGCCGGCGCGGTGGCAAGCTGGCTGTGATTACCCCACAAGGTGATGTCGTAACGACGATTGCCGAGCGTACTCCCATGAAAGGCAGCACAATTGTTCTCACACTCGATGCCGGACTGCAGAAAGCCGCCCAGGAGGCCCTGGGGAATTACAATGGCAGTATCATCGTGATGCGCGTCAAAGATGGCTCGATTTTAGCTCTTGCGAGCTCACCTTCTTTTGACCCCAATACCTTCATCTTGGGCCTTAGCCAATCCCAGGCAGACAACCTCTTCAAGAATCCCAACCAACCACTGCTCAATCGCCCTGCACTCGGCGTATATCCGCCAGGCTCAACATTCAAAACCGTTAGCATCTCAGCGGCATTAGCGAGCGGAGTGTATACGCCGCGTTCCCTCTTTGACTGCAAAGGTGTCTGGAATGGTCTAGGGATGCCAATGCACTGTTGGAAAGTCACTGGCCACGGGATCATCGGTCTCTACGAAGGGCTTGCTCAGTCATGTGACATCGTCTTTTACAACGTTGGGCATGAGCTCGATCTACAGAGAGGACATAGTTATTTCCCTTCACTCATTCAACAGTTCGGCGTAGGTCGACCTACCGGCATCATAGGAGTGCCAGAGGCCGCTGGTTTGCTGCCGACACCACAATGGAAGGCGAAAGTATTGAAGGAGCCGTGGTATCCGGGTGATCCGGTAAACATGGCCATCGGTCAAGGGTCATTGCTCGTTACACCGCTGCAGATGACCACTTGGATTAGTGCCATCGCGAATGGTGGCACTATGTACGTGCCACGCATCATCGATAGAGTAGTCTCTCCCGCTGGCCAGGTTAGCCAGCCAGCACCAGTGAAAGCTGTAGCTCAATTGCCGGTCAGCAAGAGTGACTTGGCGTTTATCCGAGCAGCAATGCGACAGACAGTGGCGGAAACGACTAACTGGCTGGGGACCGGTTCATGGGCTTTTCGCGACTTTCCTATTCCCGTTTCTGGGAAAACAGGTACGGCTCAGAGTGGACAAAAAATACCGCACGCCTGGTTTGCTAGCTTCGCTCCTTCAGATAATCCGGAGATTGCGGTCATTGCTATGGCAGAGCACGCTGGCGAGGGGGCAGATGTCGCTGGTCCAATGTGTCGACGTGTGTATGAAGCGTACTTCAATATCAACTGGGAGTCTCTCGTTCCTCCTGGGAACCATCGGGAATGCATCACGACGGAATACCTCTGCCCAGCCAATTGGCCGCGCGTGCCTTCGACAATCGGTACTGATACCTATATTCCGAAATAGTCTGCGCCAGAAATAACCGCATGATCCATTGACCTCTTTAGGTCTCCTCATTTCTTCAAATCGACCCCTGTGTGCTAGGATGAATACGGAAGAAAGGAGGTGGTGTGTAGTGGGTAGTTCTTGTTGCGAGGGCAGTTTCCCCACGAAGTTGCAGCTTATGGAGGTGGTCAACGCGTAGGGCGCTGCCCAGAGCAACCTTGGTAGAGGGGAGCGGAGCGCTAAACTCCGTTCCCCTCTCATTCGTTATGGGGCTGCAGTGGACGATTTTGCTTCCCACATCGACGCCTTACAGCGCGTTGGCATCACCTCTTGCGTATTCATGACCGAGTGCGCATCTACGCAAGACGTTGCGCGCGACCTGCTTCAAGCAGGATGCAAACCTTTCACCGTCGTTGTCGCCGATAAGCAATCTCAGGCGCGTGGTACACATGGACGGATGTGGATAGACCAAGCGACAGCAGGAATCGCAACATCTGTTATCGTCGCGGTTCCTCCTCGGGCCGGCTATGCTCCGTGGCTTACTGCCGCTGCTGCCATCGCCTGTGTCCAGGCTTTGAGACCGGTCGTTGAACTTCCCCCACGCTTAAAGTGGCCTAATGATGTCTTGCTTGATCAGACAAAGGTAGCTGGCGTGTTAACAGAACAACCGTCTGGACATCCTTTTGCGATCATCGGCCTGGGTCTCAATGTTACTCGAGCGCCGGATGATGTGCGCACCCCTGCAACAGCAGTGGCTTATTGGAGCTCTCACCGCCCCGATCGCGGTGCGTTGTGGGAGAGCTGGCTGACAGAGCTTTTCCATCTGGTAAACCTCCTCTATCGAGGTAGAGTAGATGTCATTCGAGAGGCTTGGCGCCTCTCGCTAGATTCCGTTGGCCGCCGTATAGAGCTGACATTCGATGGACGCTTGGTAGAAGGAGTAGCCACGGCCGTTGACAGCAGAGGTGCGCTCATTGTGCGACTAGATACCGGCGGTACTATTCGCCTGCAACCGGGCGCTGCGGTGACAGTCACCCATCGAGGCGAGCGCTTGGATCCGAAGGAGTTGCGAGAGAGGAGCAGGCGGCTGAGTGACCGAAGAAGTTAACAGCACGACACAGGAGCTCGAACAGCGACGTGCGGCGCTTGAACGCTTAAAAGCGCGCGGCATCGACCCCTATCCACATCACTTTGCCCCTACGCACGATGCGGCAGGTGCCGCCGCGCTCGCTGATACACCTTCAACGGTTACCGTCGCTGGGCGGATAGGCACCATCCGGGAGCTCGGACGGATCGCTTTTACGCACCTCGGCGATGATAGCGGTACGGTCCAACTGATGTTTCGTAGAGACCTCGTAGGTGACGAGAGTTGGACAATGCTTCGTGATCTCCATGCGGGAGACATCGTTGGAGCAAGCGGTGAAACGTTGCGCTCTCGCACCGGTGAACCTTCTATCGCGGTACGCCAACTGACGATGTTGGCAAAAGCGCTGGAAGCGCCGCCGGAAAAATATCACGGATTGCGCGATGTTGAACTGCGCTTGCGCCAGCGTTACCTCGATCTACTGGCCAACCCTTCCACGAGAAAACTATTTCGACAACGCAGCCAGCTCGTAACCATCATGCGGGCATACTTGGACCAGCACGGGTTCTTAGAGGTTGAAACGCCCATTTTGCAGCCGCTCTATGGTGGTGCTGCTGCAAAACCGTTTGTGACCTATCACAATGAGCTTGACCAAAATCTGTACCTGCGCATCTCCGACGAACTCTACCTAAAACGGCTGATTGTCGGCGGATTTTCTAAGGTCTATGAAATTGGTCACGACTTTCGGAATGAAGGAGTTTCTCACCGCCATAACCCAGAATTCACGATGATGGAGCTCTATGTAGCCTACGCGGATTACACAGACATCATGCGCCTAACGGAAGACCTAGTGAGCACAGTAGTGCGTGACGTTACTGGATCTGAGCATGTCGAGTATCAAAGGCATTCGCTTTCATTCGCCGTTCCGTGGCAGCGAGTTTCCATGCGAGAGGCTCTGGCAGAGGCCACAGGGATTGACTTCACCGCTTATCGTGACGCCGACTCTCTAAGCACCGCTTGCCGGCAGCGTGGGCTTTCGGTAAAAGGGCAGACAACATGGGGCAAAATGATCGATGAGCTTGTGAAGCTGTATGTCGAGCCGGCACTCATTCAGCCTACTTTCTTAGTGGACTATCCGTGGGAGCTCTCCCCGCTGGCGAAACGGCACCGGTCTGATCCGCTGCTTGTCGAGCGATTCGAAGCATTCGCGGCCGGTTTCGAGTTCGCGAATGCCTTCACTGAGCTGAATGATCCGGATGATCAGCGCAAGCGATTCTTGGAGCAACAGCGAGCAGCAACCGCTGGCGACGAAGAAGCACACCAGCTTGATGAAGATTATCTTTCGGCATTGCGTTACGGTATGCCACCAACCGGAGGCTTGGGCATTGGTATCGACCGGCTCGTCATGCTCATCACGAATCAACATGCTATTCGCGAAGTCATCTTGTTCCCTCACCTACGCAAAACAGATCAGGAGGCCTAGTTTGCTTGCCGCATCGCTTATTCACGAACACCCTGAACGAGTTCGACAAGCGCTCTCGGTACGACACGATTCTGGTCCGCTTGAGCAGGTTCTTACCCTTGATCGTCAACGTCGTGAGCTGCTCCACGAAAGTCAACGTTTACGGCAAGAGCGTAATGCGATCAATGAATCAATCAAGAAAGCAGGACGGCCGGCTGAGGAACAACGCACGCTCATGCGCACACTTGCAGAATCGCTGCGGGATATCGAGACACAGTTGCAGGAGCGTGAGCGAGAGTTTCACGATTTGCTCCTCCGTCTGCCGAATCTTCCTCATCCCAGCGTGCCGGTTGGTGCGGATGAGTCCGCCAACGTGGAAATCCGCCGCTGGGGGTATCCTCCGGAGTTTTCGATGCCACCTCTGCCGCATTGGGAAATTGGAACGAAGCTCGGCATCTTGGATTTTGAGCGCGGTGTGAAGATTGCTGGAACACGTTTCTACGTAGCCCGGGGGTTAGGAGCCCGTCTCCAGCGCGCCCTCACTGCTTTCTTCCTTGATTTCCACGTCAAATATCAGGGATACATCGAAATGGGGTTGCCATTCGTGATGAAGAGCGCTGTCATGGAAGGGTCAGGGCAGCTTCCTAAGTTCGCCGAAGATTCCTATTTTCTCGATCAGGATGATCTCTGGCTTAATCCAACTGCCGAGGTTCCGCTCACTAATCTTCATCGCGGAGAAATACTCACTGCCGGGCAACTACCGCTCCGCTATACGGCATACTGTCCTTCCTGGCGCCGTGAAGCCGGAGCAGCCGGTCGGGATACACGGGGTATCATCCGCCTCCATCAATTCCATAAGGTTGAAATGTATGCCTTCACCCGCCCTGAAGATTCTTATGGAGAGCTTGATCGCATGGTGGAGCATGCCGAACAGCTCCTACAAGCTCTTGAGCTTCACTATCGGCTGATCCGGCTCTGCACAGGTGACCTCAGCTTTGCCGCGGCGGATTCGTATGACCTAGAAGTGTGGCTGCCAGGCGCTCAGCAGTTCCGAGAGATCGCTTCGATCAGCAACTGCGAAGATTTCCAGGCGCGTCGAGCGAATATCCGTTTCCGGCGAGGAGAAGGAGAACGACCTGAGTTCGTCCATACGCTCAATGGCTCCGGTTTGCCTATTGATCGTACGATCGCCGCAATTCTTGAGAATGGCCAGCAGCCCGACGGATCAGTGCGATTACCTGCTACCTTGCAGCCCTACATGGGAACGGATGTCCTCCGGCCGGAATACTGAGGTAGCAGCTCGTCTGTCGCGGCGTTGCTCCTGTTGTGGTAACAGCGCCGTCGGATAAAAGCACGAGCGTGTTGCTGCTTCCGCTTGGCAGCTTATACCCGCCTCGTACCGGCAACAGAGAGCGCCATTGAGCGCTTTCAACCATTCAAAAAAGACTTTCTTCCCCAACCGAGACGCCTATTAGCATTGTATTAGTGTAAATACGCCTCTAATCTTCTGTGCCTACACTCTATAGCGAAGATAAGCATAGTAGGGCTGATAGAGCGATTACTAGGTCATACGAATCCGCCG
>JAMDCW010000089.1 GCA_023489405.1 Chloroflexota bacterium | reverse complement strand
CTCGCTCGGCGTAGCAGTCTCCCTGTTGACCCTCAAGAAGACCCACCACCGGTGTCTACCTGTCCCCAATGCGGAGGGGCGTCCATCAAGGGAGAACACGATGTCATGGACACCTGGGCAACATCTTCTGTAACGCCGCAAATCTGCGGCACGCTCCTCGAACCATACGGCGTCTCTCCAGAGGAGTTCGATCGCTACTTCCGCCCCATGACCCTACGCCCCAACGCCCACGACATTATCCGTACCTGGGACTTCTATACCGTTGTCCGCAGCCTTTCCCTCCTCGACGAAATTCCTTGGACAGATGTCCTCATCAGCGGCCACGCTCTCGACCCCGAAGGAAAAAAACTCTCAAAGAGTAAGCGAACCGCCGCCGAAGATCCTACGGCATTCCTGGAAGAGCACTCGGCCGACGCTGTCCGCTATTGGGCCACCGGCGTTGCCCTCGGCGGCGATACCGTAACCAGCACCGAAATTATCCGCAAAGGCCAGCGTTTGGTCACCAAACTCTGGAACGCCTCCCGGCTCATCGCACCGCACATCGAGAATTTTCAACCGTCTCCAGAACCACCAGCAACACTCAACGTCATCGATCAGTGGCTCCTCCACAGACTCAACGAGACTATTACCCAAGCCACCAGCTTCTTCACCGGCTACGATTTCCGTGGCGCCCGTGAAATCGCAGAACAGTTCTTCTGGGGAGACCTCTGCGATAACTATCTCGAGCTCATCAAATTCCGCCTCTATGGTCAAGTGGATGGCGTCACACCAGAAAGTCGGGATGCCTGCCGTTTTGTCCTCTACCATGCCTTGCTCGCAGTCCTCAAGCTCTTCGCTCCTTTCCTCCCCTTCATCAGCGAGGAGCTCTATACGTGTGTCTATTCCCATCTCCTCAGCACCACTCCCTCCATTCATCGCAGTGCCTGGCCAGTACCGCATCCCGCCTGGTACTCCCCACCTTCTCTCACCATCGGCCAGCAGCTACTCGAAGTCGTCGAGGCCGTCCGTCGCTACAAGTCCGAGCACCACCTCAGTATGGCCACCACACTCTCTGCCCTTCACATCACGCTTCCCGATTCAGCAGCCGGTTCCGTGCAGACAGCCGAAGTCGATCTCCGCAGCGTCACTCGTGCCCACCTTGTAAAAGTTGGTCCAGGTGACACGGTAGGAGTCGAAATCATCGTCTAAACGAGCCCGGCTTCAGAACACCTCCGGTGCCACAGCAAACGCCTCCTCCGCTAAGCCGATGCACGGTCCATAGCTCGCTGTGTGTAGTACAGCTCGACGCCGTTCATCTGTGTATAACCCTCCTGGCGCCAGCCGTTCGCCTCCGTACCTTCCCAAAACGGCCGCAGCGACGCCCCATGCAACCTTTCTGGAACAGCAATCCCCGCAACATCGAGTAGCGTGGGCATGATGTCCGCCAGCGACACGAATGCGCTGCATCCACTCCCCGGCTGCTGAATATGGCCAGCCCAGCGCATGACGAGCGGAATGTGATACGCCTCCCGGAAAGCTGGCACTCCCTTCAAATACAATCCGTGCGAGCCGGCGTAGTCACCATGATCCGATAAGAAGATCACGAACGTATCGTCCGCCTGTCCGGTGTCTTCGAGCGCTTGGAGCACCTCACCGAACATGTCATCCATCATCGTGCAGTAACCCCAGTAATGAGCCAGCGATTCTCGTACCTCCGCCGGTGAAAGCTGGCTCCAGTACTGATCCCGCATCCGCTGATAGACCCGCGGCTTATCGCCCAGCGAGTCGTAATAGCTCTCCGGTAGCGGAATCTTCTCCGGATCATACATCCGGGCATACCGCTCCGGAATGATGTACGGATCGTGTGGCCCTAGCACCCCAACGTAGAGACACCACGGTTGTGTTTCCTGAGCCAGATCCCGAAGCGCTCGCATCCCTGCTTCGATCACAAGGTAGTCACGATGCCCATCATATGGTAGTTCCGGCCGCTGGGGCATGGTTCCGTACAGGTGAAAGTCTCCCCATCCAGGCCGCTTGATCGCACCACGCTTCCGCTCTTGCCCCTCCTGCACCGCCACCGTGGCTGCCCTCTCGCGCCACATCGCCATATCTCGGTCGCTGTAGGAACCCTTACCTGCGGTCACCCGATATTCCCGCCACCCTCGGTCGGCCGGCCCCTCCAGGTCAGACACATGCCACTTTCCGCTAAACGCCAGGTTATACCCACCATCCCTCAACAGCTCACCAAACGTCACAACCCCTGGGTTGAGCCCCCGGTGAATCGCTTGAGGGTTCGCAACATTGTTATAGACACCATGGCGACTCGGGTAGAGCCCCGTGAAAAAGGTCGCCCGCGACGGACAGCAGTGTGCCGTCGGACAGAACGCTTGCTCGAAACGCAACCCCTCACGTGCCAGCGCATCGAGATGCGGTGTCCGGCACGCATGATCAGGAGCGCAAACATCGGCTCGCTCCTGGTCGGTCATGAAAATCAGCATATTGGGGCGTTCTCGCATCTATACCATAATCCCTTCTTCCACCAGGTATCCCACTATGAGCCAGTAGCGCCAGAGAGCATCGACGCACGATGTCGCTCGCCTACAAGCGGCTGAATGTAACCCCGTGGGTCTTCATTCCACGGAGTGACATCACTCGTACGCAGATACCAGCCAAGCAGGAGGTGCTCGAGCTCCCGACGAACACCAGCATGCTCAGGATCATCGATCCGATTCATAAGCTCCAGAGGATCTTGCTCGAGGTCATAGAGCTCCCAACGATCAAACGAGCGTACGATCATCTTGTGGCGATTGGTTCGTACCATGACAGATCGGCAAACCGAGAACGGATCACGTTGCTGGAGACCCGCCTTCGGCGCATAGATATGACCAGGAGCACGGAGAATTTGCTCACCCCCCGCATGTCCCTCAAAGCAGTGAGGTTCATGCGGATCATACCCTCCCTCGGCAAATGCCGCCCGCTCTGAAGCGCCAGCGGCACCACGAAGCTGTGGGACGAGAGACCACCCAAACTGCGTATGTCGGAGCGGTATCCCCGCCAGGTCCAGCACCGTCGGCGTGAGATCGAGCAGTTCCACCACCTCACGGACGACATGCCCACGCGCCCCACCTGGGAGGCGCACGACAAAAGGCACGCGTGTCAACGTGTCATCCAGACCGCTAGGCCACTTCTCCACCAATCCATAATCCCCTGCCCAATCCCCATGATCAGAAAACGCGATCACAACGGTGGTATCAGCCAGCCCCGTCTCATCGAGTGTGGTCAGCAAACGTCCTAGCAACCAATCCGTGTATGACACCATCCCCAAATACACCGCCTGGAGCGTGCGAAAAAAATCGGCATCAAGCTCATTAAGCCGCCTGCTTTCTCGGATGCCTCGACGGAAGCGGGGCCATTCCGTATCACAGACCGGACGTAACGGTGGCAACATCTCAGGACGATACCGATTATGGAATCCCTCTGGAGCCGAATATGGCGGATGTGGGCAACTGAGCGGCAGAAATAGGCAAAAAGGGCGTTCATGCGCACTACGCAAAAACTCGAGCCCAGCTTCCAGATTAGAGAAATCATGGTGCTCTTCTGGTTCGCCACCCTCGGTATAGAGAAAGCTCCAGTAGCGAGGATCATCCTCCCTAAAAGGATTGCTCCCGTGCCTTCCCCCTCGTCCACGTGACCCCGCCTCGCTCACACTGGTCGCAAAAGACTCCGGCGACAGCATGTCGTTTTTGCCGTACATCCGCACCTCATACCCCTCTTCCAAGAGGTATCGAAAGAGGTTCGGCTCATCCGGCCGCAGCGCGTGCCAGAGCGTCCGGTGTCCTCGAACATGCGGATACCAGCCAGTCACAAATGAACACCGGCTCGGCGTGCACACGGTGTGCTGTACATGGCACTGATCAAAACGCACACCCTCCCGTGCTAGGCGATCGAGGTTCGGTGTCTCCACCACCGGGTGCCCATAACAGCCGGCGCTCTCCGCACGCCACTCATCCGGGTTGAACAGCACGAAATTCCAACGCTGTCCCCTATCATCTTCTCCATAAGTGCCTTCGGCCATCGGTGTCCTTTCCTCAACTAAGCCATTACCACCATGGCAGCAGATATGTCAGTGGTCAAGGGTACCTCCTCACCATAGCCACTCCCGCTATCACGTATTCCTCTTGATAGCCCTACGTTATCCTCAGAAAATCAGACGCCGCGTAGAACGGCTAAGGTGAAAGAGTGGCCACGCAAGAACTCTTCTTCCAACCTGCATGCCAACGGACCGAAACGATTCCTCATCGACACAAAACCGCAGACGTCTCACGTCTGTCTCTGCGCCAGCACTATCCACGGCAGCCCCTTGTTCGAGAGCCATTGATTACTGCTCTAGAAGCAGCAGCCATTCCCGGTGATGAATCACTACCGCTGCTCTCAAGAATATGCGAGATCCTCCCCCCACCTTTCTTCCACGCACTTCACCTCGGATTGGTCCTGCCATCTGGTCAGAGACCACCCGGCCAGCACTATACACTAATCCAGCCTGAAATAGACGCCTCTTTACACAGAGATGGAGAACGAGAATGTCCCAGAAGCATGTCCTCTTGAGCTGGCGTTTCCCCACTCCAGGCCCAGAGATGGTCGCTGCCGAACACGAAGTCGCCATCTGGGAAGGTGACCAGCCAATGAGCCGTCAAGAGTTCCTCCATCGGATCAGCAACGTCGACGCCGTCTTCGTGTCCAACGCCACCGAAGTTTTGGATCGAGAAGCCATTGACGCTGCTCCTCACCTCCGCTGCATTAGCAACTTCGGCGTCGGCTACGATAACGTCGACGTCCCCTATGCCACCTCCCGAGGTATCCTGGTCTGCAATACGCCTGGTGTCCTCACCGAAACCACTGCTGACCACGCCTTCGCCCTCCTCCTCGCAGCAGCTCGACGGCTGATGGAAGGCCAGGCATATATCAGACAAGATCGCTGGCGCGGCTGGACCCCTACCCTGCTCGTCGGCCAGGAGGTCAACGGAGCACGCCTCGGCATCATCGGTCTCGGCAACATCGGCACCGCCGTTGCTAGACGTGCAAAAGGCTTCAATATGATCACCAGCTACTGGAGCCGGTCTCCAAAGCCTCACCTCGAAATAGAGCTGAACATAACCTACGAAACACTCGATGAGCTGCTAGGTCACGCCGACTTCATCTGCATCACGGTCGCCTTGACCCCAGAAACTCGCGGATTGATCAGCGATCGAGCATTCTCCTTGATGAAACCGGAAGCCATCCTCATCAATGTCGCTCGCGGTCCCATCGTCGACCGCCACGCCTTGCAGCGTGCTCTCGAGTATGGGCGAATCTTCGCTGCGGCACTCGATGTCACCGATCCCGAGCCGCTACGTGGCGACGATCCCCTCCTGCAGTTCTCTAACCTCCTCATCCTCCCTCACGTGGGGAGCGCCACCCAGCGCACACGCTCCCGCATGTCCGAGCTTGCTGCTCGCAACCTCCTCGCCGCTCTCGCCGGGGAGCGCCCTCCTCACCTCGTAAATCCGGAGGCACTGCGCCGGTAACCTGCCCAAAACCTACTGTACGACTGCAAGCACCTCACGCATAGACACCATGAGCATCAGCAGCATGAGAACAATGAGTCCCACGAAATGAATCGTCCCATCAAGATGAGGGTCCAGCCGCCTCCGGCGGACGCCTTCCACTAGGAGCATCGCAAGCCGGCCGCCATCCAAGGCTGGAAAAGGCAGAAGGTTCATCACCGCTAAGTTGATCGAGAGCAGGGCCGTCAGCTCAATGAGCGTACTCGCTCCTGCCTGAGCCGCTTCTCCCGTTACCTTCGTGATCACCACAGGCCCAGACAACTGCATCGCATTCGTCACAACTGCCTGATGCAGCGCCCCAAAGAACGATGTTATCAACAGCACAGATTGCCGTACTCCCTCGACCGGCGCCTGCCAGAGAGGAAAATAGCGCGTTACGAGATGAGCGGTAAATGTCACGCCAAGGTGCCCTTGCCCGCTGACCACATGTGCGCGAGGCGTTACGATCACAGGGTAAGCTACCCCCTTCGGAGCGCCAGGCGCACTCACGAGGAACGTAAGCGGACTACCCAGATGGAAATCGATAGCCTGTATGAATTGCTGTTCCGTCTTTAGTTCCGCACCATCAACCGTCCAGATGATCTCGCCCGCTTTCAGACCCGCACTCGCCGCCGCACTTCCAGGTTGGACCTGTTCCAGCCTGACACCGTTCATCTGTGGCTCACCCATCACCGCTACCGTTGTCAAGAGAACAGGCACTAAAAGCACATTCATCGCAACCCCGGCCGTGAGAATGATCGCACGCTGCCATCCCGGTTTCGCCGGAAAGCTCCCTGATGAGAGAACGCGCCCGTCCTCCCCCTCCATCCGTACATAACCACCAATGGGTAGCGCATTGAATGCGTAGGTCGTTTCACCGCGCCGGACCGAAAATAAACGCGGTGGAAAGCCGAAAGCAAACTCCAGCACACGTACTCCGAACAGCCGTGCCGTCAGAAAATGACCAAGCTCATGAGCGACAACTAACAAGAGTAGAATCGGAATGATCCACAAGTAGGAAAGCCAGTTCAATATCCCTACACCAATCCGGAAGTGCCGGCGAGGTACGTCGCCTTGTAACCTTCCTCAGCCAGGATGGCACCAGCACTTCTATATCTCTAGCGTACCGCGTGTCGGGAAAAGTGTTCGACAAGTTCAGACGCGTACGATCGGCTGGCCCGATCCGCCTCGAGAATATCCTCTAGGCTCGGAGCCTCCCTCGTACCTAACCGCATCACTACCTTTTCCACAACCTCATGAAGCTGCCACCACGATAACCGTCCACCAAGAAATGCTTGCACAGCAACTTCATCAGCAGCACAAAGGACCGTCGGGGCAGTTCCACCCCATTCACCGGCAGCTCGCGCCAAGCGCAACAGCGGAAACCGATCCTCATCTGGCGCCGAAAAACTCAACGCCTGCACCTGCACCAAATCCACCGGAGGAGCTACCATATCCCACCGCTCTGGCCACGAAAGCGCATACGCGATCGGCAAGCGCATATCCGGCGTACCTAGTTGCGCCTTGAGCGACCCATCCCGGAACTGCACGAACGAATGCACCACGCTCTGCGGATGGATGAGCACGTGGATCTGAGAATATGGAATTCGAAACAGCCAGTGCGCTTCAATGATCTCCAGCCCCTTATTGATGAGCGTCGCGCTGTCAATCGTAATTTTCTGTCCCATCGACCACGTCGGATGTCGCAAAGCCTGCTCCGGCGTCGCCATCGCCAGCTCCATTGTGCTCCACGTCCGAAATGGCCCCCCAGAAGCCGTAAGGCTCAGCGACGCAATGGCGTCCCGTTCTTCTCCCTGTAAGCATTGCCAGATAGCAGAATGTTCACTGTCGACAGGCCGCAAGCTACAGCCAGCACGATCAGCCTCCTGCGTTACGAGCGTGCCAGCCATCACCAGAGATTCCTTATTCGCCAAGGCTATCTGTTTGCCCGCACGAATTGCCTCAATCAACGGACGGAATCCGTCATTCCCACTCATTGCCGCCACAACGATATCTACCTCTGGCAGCGTAACCACCTCTGTCAGAGCCTCCGCCCCCCACAGGAACCGTGTACCCTGATAGGTAACATTCCATTCCCTCCGCCCAGTCAAACACGCCACGCGCGGGCGGAACGCTCTCACCTGCTCCAACAGCAATGATTCATTTTGATGGGCAGCGAGCGCTACCACAGAAAGCTGCTGAGGATATCGGCGCACGACATCCAGCGTCTGCTGGCCGATCGATCCCGTGCTACCGAGAATAGCGATGCGTAGAGGTCTATCCACGAGTCACGAGCATAACACAGATGAGTAAAACCGGCAGAGCAAGAAGCCAGCTATCGATACGATCGAGCAGCCCACCATGACCAGGCAGTAGCGCACCACTATCCTTCTTGCCACACCATCGTTTCAAAAACGATTCGAAAAGATCTCCAATCATGCCGCTGAATGCAACAGCTAGACCGATCAACCCTGTAACCCACCACTCGCGTCCCAGCACAAAAACCCCAAACGCCACTGCTAGAGCAACAGCCGCCACACTGCCAGCAACTGCCCCCTCAATAGTCTTTTTCGGGCTGATTGCCGGGAAAAAACGATGCCGCCCTATCATCCGTCCACCAAAGTAGGCAAACGTATCGCTACCTACGACAACTACAACGCCCAAAAGTAGCCAGAGTAACCCCTGCCCCGAATCTGGCCACTGGCGCACCGCGACGGCACTGAATACCCCCGGCAGCAGCCACGCTAGCCCTAACGCCATCCCTGCTACGGCTCCTAGTTCCCGTTCTGGAGGACGGTGAGTCAGCATCTCTAGCGTCAGCACCAGCGGTATCAAGAGCCAGCACAGAATCCAGTACAAAGGTGGTAGCAGCGCCAGCCAGGGTGTAACAGCGAGGACGATTAGCCCCACCAATCGATCTACACGTAGCGGCGTCTCCCGCAACAGGTTCCAATATTCCCACCAGCTCACCATCCCTACAACTGAAGCGAGGAAGGCAAGAGCCGGCCCGCCGATAACTACTAAAGGGAGAGCGATTACGACGAGGATGAGTGCGCTGATAAGGCGCGGAGCAAGGTCCCGCAGCGGCCTCATCGCATCAGCTCGCTCCTACACTTCAGCAATTTCAGCCTGTTTTGCCATACCGGTACGCTCAAGTTCCTGCATATGGCGGTCCAAAAGCTTCTGTAGGTCTTCAAGCCGCCGCTTTGCCTCATCCGCGGAAAGCTCTCCTGCCTTCTCCGCTTTGCGAATCAGCTCTTGCGCACCACGTCGCTCGTTTCGCAGCGCCACACGGGCCTCCTCTAACCGCTTCGCCACAAGCCGCCCTAGCTCAGCCCGCCGCTCCTCTGTCAGTGGAGGAAGGATGATACGGATCACTTGACCATCGTTCGCAGGATTCAAGCCAAGATCAGATTTCAAAATCGCTCGTTCGATCTCTGGCATCAGTTGCTTATCCCACGCCTGAATGACGAGCGTCCGTGCATCCGGCGCCGAAATGCTCGCCACTTGCTGCAACGGCGTCGGTGCCCCATAGTATGGCACGACCACACGATGTAACAGCTCCGGAGAAGCTCGCCCGGTTCGAATTCCCAGCAAATCCCGACGCAAAACCTCCAAAGTTTTATCCATGCGCTCTGCTGTGTGCTCAAGTGTCGGCGCCGGCATGACCGTGCCTCCTTCCAATACTACCGTAGCCTCATTCTTACCCAGAACGTCCAGGAATCTGCTCCTGCACCCAGATTTTATCTGCCACTTGCCGGCTAAGGTGCACCGTTTCCCCTTCCAAAGAAAAGCGCACCTGAAACGGCTGTTCCGGCACAAGCGTTTCAATGACCCCCCCTGGCATAATATGGTGCTCACTAAGCAGCCGGAGCAGGGCACTCTCATCTTCAACGATCTCAGAAATACTGAGCACGCGAACAGTAGTTCCCGGTTTTGCCCGACTCAAACGAAGCGCATGGCGCTCCCGTAAAAATGCCGTTGGGTCACGCCCCGGAGCCGGAATCGGATTGCCATGTGGACAGGTTTCCGGATCCCCTAACAACCGGCGCATCCGTTCTTCCACCGCCGGCGAAAGATGATGCTCCAACCGATGCGCCTCCTCATGGGAGGTAACCCAATCTAACCCCAACGTCTCGGCAAGAAATCGCTCCAGCAACCGGTGCCGGCGCAACCCCTCTTCCGCCAGTGACCGCCCCTCAGGAGTCAGCAGAATAACCTTCTGCGCCCCAATGGCGATGTATCCATGCTCCACCATCCGGTGCAGCGTCTCACTCACAGTGGGAGCCGTCAGCTTGAAGTGCGACGCAAGCCGCGCCGCGATGACGCGCTCCCCCTCCATCGTCAGGTTATAAATTGTCTCCAAATACGATTCCATAACCGGTGTCGGCACCGGAGTCCTCATTTCGGGTAAAACGACGTCGGCGATCCTACCACCGTACCTATGGGCTCTCCACATACCGCCCGCAAAAAAGCATTTCGCTCATCTGCATCAATAACAACAACCGATAGATGATTCGTCATACACAGCGTCAAAGCCGTGTCATCCATGACCCGCAGACGGCGGGTTATCGCTTCCATGTAATCGAGCGTACGATAGCGATGAGCCTCAGGTGTCTGGTGCGGATCATCATCGTAGACGCCGTCGACACCATTTTTCGCCATAATCAACACTTCGGCCCCTATCTCCAGACACCGCAGAGTCGCCGCCGTATCCGTCGTAAAGTATGGATTGCCAGTCCCTGCCGCAAAAATCACGATGCGCCCCTTCTCTAGGTGACGCGTTGCCCGGCGATGGATGAAAGGTTCAGCCACTTGCCGCATCTCAATCGCCGTCTGTAAGCGCGTGGGCACGTCGAGCTGCTCGATCGTCGCTTGTAGAGCCAGCGAATTGATGACCGTCCCCAACATCCCCATATAATCAGCCTGGGTCCGGTCCATACCCTGTTCCGCTGCTTCGGTACCGCGTACGATATTCCCAGCCCCTACAACAACGGCAAGTTCGACACCTAGACGATAAACAGCCACAAGCTGTTCTGCACGCTGCTTCACCACCACAGGATCGATGCCAAAGCCACGCGCGCCCGCAAGCGCTTCACCGGATAGTTTGACAAGGACACGGCGATATACAGCGGCGTCAGGCACTAGTCACCTCCAAGAGCAAATCGGCAAAACCGCGAAACTTGGATATTTTCCCCCAGAGCACCGATCGCTTCCTTGAGAAGATCCGCTATCGTCTGCTGATCTCCCTGGAACCGTTGATTCAGAAGCACGCGCTCGCGAAGAATCTGCTGCCGTTCCGCCATATCTATGTCAGTCGGCACATCTTCTTCACGCACATACTCCGGTCCAGCAGCAACGATATGCTGCGCTATCTGCTGCGCTAACTGCTGAAACTGATCAGTCCGCGCTACAAAGTCCGTTTCACAGTTGATTTCCACAAGCACACCGACACGGCCCACACCACTATTCTGGTGAATATAGCTAACGATCGTGCCTTGTTTGGTCTCCCGCCCGGCCTTTTTCGCCGCAGAAGCAGCACCCCATTGACGCAAGAGCTCCCGTGCCTTGCCAGTGTCCCCATCCGCTTCTTGCAGCGCCCGCTTGCAATCCATAACACCGGCCCCCGTCTCTTCACGGAGCTTCTTCACCATCTCTGCCGAAATCACCACGTCTACCTCTCCTCATCCGTAAGCATACGAAGGCCCACCGTATTGGGCATCCATACGTCACATCATCCTGATCATCCTACCCACATCACCGCCCTATGCACGTCCACTCCCCACGTGCGCGGTCCTCTTCGCAGAGCGTTACTGGGCTGTAGCAATCTCAGCCTCACGCTGACTTTCCAGCTCTAACCGGCCTTCGATCACCGCATCAGCAATATAGCGACACATCAGCCGGATCGCCCGCATCCCATCATCATTCGACGGGATCGGATAATCGACTTCGTCAGGGTCGCAATTGGTATCAACCAGCGCTATGATCGGAATCTCCAGTCGCCGCGCTTCCGCAATAGCAAGCCGCTCTACCTTCGTATCGACAATGACCAGTAAACCCGGAAGCCGTGTCATGTCACGCATGCCCCCTAGG
>JAMDCW010000036.1:10521-12115 GCA_023489405.1 Chloroflexota bacterium | reverse complement strand
GGGGCTCTGGATACGGCTCATTACTTTAAAGGAGTACCCGTTTTGCTCGAGGCCCTTGCACGGCTCGATGGTGAAACGGTACGTGGAGTAATTGTGGGGCGCGGGGATCTCTTGCCACAGTTGCGCGAGCGTGCGAGATATCTGGGTCTAGCGGAACGTGTAGTTTTTGCGACTGACGTAGATGATCAGGAGCTGCCGCTGTACTATCGAGGGAGTGACGTGACTGTTCTCCCGTCGTTGACACAGGGAGAGGCGTTCGGGGTTGTACTGCTGGAGTCGCTGGCTTGTGGTACTCCGGTCGTGGCGAGTGATATTCCTGGAGTGCGTAGTGTGGTACGGGATACGGGAGGGGGGATGCTGGTACCTGCTGGAGATGTCGAGGCGTTAGCGAAACGGCTCGGACAACTGTTGAGTGAGGAGTCGTTGCGGTTAGAGATGAGGAAACGAGGGCTGGCATGTGTTCGAGAATGCTATACGTGGTCGCACGTCCTGGACCGTCTGGAGATGGTTTACCAGGATGTTTTAGCCGGCGAGTACGACTAAACAATGGTATTTTCTGCCGTAGCGGCTCTGTCATGTGAGCGATGGTGATTCTCCGTATTGAGGAGTGAGTGGAGCAATGATCGTCCGTATAGGATCGACGCGTCTGGTCGGGGATGACGTCGGGAGTGGGATACCCGTGGTATTCCTGCACGCCTTTCCGTTGAACCGGCATATGTGGTGTCCGCAGGTGGATGAGCTCAGTACGATAGCGCGGTGTATCAGCTTCGACTGGCGAGGCTTTGGAGCCTCCGATGAGCCAGGGGAGCGTTACTCGATCGAAGATATGGCCTCTGATACGGTGCGTGTTCTCGATGCGGCTGGCGTTGAACGGGCTGTTGCCGTCGGGCTATCAATGGGAGGCTATGTAGCGCTTGCGCTTGCCGAGCTGGCTCCGGAACGACTTCGAGGATTAGTGCTGGCGGATACGAAGACCGGGGCTGATACGATGCAGGTGCGGCAAGCGCGCATGGATCTGCGAGATCTCGTGGCACGAGGAGGAGTGGAAAGCATCGTGCCGGCTCAGTTACCGCGACTGCTTTCCCCTCAGGCGCCTAGCGAGCTTGGCGAATGGGTGCGGGATATGATCCTCGAGGCTTCCCCCAGGGGAGTTCGGGCGGCGGCGCTGGCTATGGCAGAGCGGCCCGACCGCACGCATGTTCTGCAACGGCTAGCCTGTCCGATACTAGGGCTGGGTGGTAGTAAGGATACCGTGACGCCGCCAGATGAGCTACGTGCCATCTTGGAGTTGCTCTCGGGTTCGTCGTTCACAGTGATCGAAGGAGCAGGGCATCTCAGCAATCTTGAAGCGGCGCCGACTTTCAATGCACCACTGCGAACTTTTCTCATGGCGCTCTCAGATTGAATACTCTAAGAAGTATACTTATCATTGATGCGATTGACGGATAGGGCTTGTGATGCTAACGTCGAGACATACGCATTCTGTATATATTTCCATGGAAGCGGTTTTTTATAAGCGCTTTTACTAATCGGAGGATAGCCTTGCACTCGCGCATCGTACGTCTCTGGATACCAGTTATTGTTGGGGGACTTC